>NZ_AUEY01000046.1 GCF_000426225.1 Desulforegula conservatrix Mb1Pa | reverse complement strand
AAGATGCAGCAAAGAAAGAAGAAAAGAAAGAAGGCGAAGTAAAGCCAGTAGATCCAGCAGCACCTGTTGCACCAGAAGCTCCTAAGAAGTAATTTAGCTTCGGCTTAGTTTTTGGTGGGCGGCGACGCCCACCAGTAAAAGTCCCTTCCTTGCGGAAGGGACTTTTTTATTTGAACGGCTTGTTAAGACAGCCTTTATCCTGCATCCATTTTTCTCAGTTGCTTATGAATTCCAGCCTGAGTGAGAATGACGGGAATCTGACTTTTTGTCACCTTGCCAGATCAAAATAAAAAAACATTGACTACGCAGCGTTTTTATTCATTTCGTTCTCAGTTTTTTCTTCGATGTCAAGGTGAAATTTCACTGGCCCCCTATACCCGTTAAATTCACCATCAAGCGGATATGCTGAATCAGGTTTAGACCAAGAAGTGGCAATAGCCCCATGCCCCTTAGGGAAAGAGGTTATTTCTGCTTTTATAAAATCAAGGGGGGCAAGCGCAGCACTTTTTTCGACCAGATCATCTTTTTCTGCATAACAAATCTGGAAATTGATTCCCTTGTTTTCAATATGTTTCAGGTTAAGTTTTTTGCCAAAAAGTCTGAATGGAAGATTGCCTTCTCTGTCAATCGGAATGGTATATGACGCAAAGCTCATCTTGCTGATATCAAGCGGCAGATCCGTCCTGTCACCGCAGATCCATCTGTTTATGGCCGCAGCTATTTTGGGAACCGGTTTGTGGTCGCTTGGTCTGTCTTGGATCATCTTCATGTCAGACATCATATTTGATAAAGGTGATTCCCTTTCTATGTTTTTGAGCTTGAACACCCAGCCCATAAGTTTCCCGTCTATTACAGAATTGCCATTTTCAAGGATCTTTGTCGCATAGTCGAGTTTTCTGTATCGTTCCGGAAGGCTACTCAGGAAACTTGTTAATCCAGGACTTCTTGTTCCATCCAGAGGAGCAACGCAGGTTATTAATGTGTCGACAACATTATCCAGTTCTCCGGTCAGCATTCCTGTCATTGCCATGAATCCGCCCTGGCAGTATCCGTTTAAAGAAACTTGCTTCTCATGCTTATTCATAAGAAATTCACAAAAATATTTTGTATCGAGCACATCATCCTCGCCTGTCATTGTCTGTACTGAAGGATGAACATTTATGTTTTTGACTACGCGAATGTATGTTGGAATACCTTTGTTTGCAAAACTGTGTGCATAACTGCGGCCTTCATTTGGAAGAAATGCAAGAATATTTGGGCCTAAAACATATGGTGGAATAAGCAAAACAGGTTTTCCGAATTCACGAACAGTTACATCTGGCAAATTGGGGAGAACCTGGTAAAGGTCAAATCTCTCCGTTCCCGCAACTTTTTTATAGCAATCGCTATCCGACAGTTTTAGACCAAAATGATCTTCAATTTCTGATATGGCTTTGTCAATGGATGTTGCCATATGTCGCATTGTTGAAGCTTCTTCCTGGAAAAAAGTTCTGAACCCTTCATGATTTCCTTCAACATAATCCATCCACGCCTTGGTCCATCCTTGAAGCCTTGAGCTGCTGTATTTGTTGAATTCTTCAAATCCTGATCGGATATTTTTTTCAGCCAGAGCCATGTTCCAGTCCATAAGTTCGTTGAAATCACTGAAATCGTCATGGCTGCAAGCCGGGTTTTTTTGCTCCGCAGTTAAAAAGGCATTGATCGCATTAGGGAGGGGGTCGAGAAATATATCGAAATATTTTAACAGGCCATTCATAAAAAGCTGGCCGGATTCAAATGCATGAATAACAGTTTCTGTTGAATATTCAGGTTGGGTAAATAAATTGATCGGTTTGTTCATAAGAATTGCCTCCTTGATGCGGATCTGTAAGATACAGTTATTCTGAAAGGATGTTGAGATATATTAAAGATATAAAAATTAACGGGCCGAAATTAGCTCACTACATACACCAATTAATGCCTGGGACACAGTAGTCCATGACAATTAGTTTTTTATTTAATTGTAATATAAAAACAAATAGTATGACTGGAAAAGATAAAATCGTTGAAATAAATAGGTACGAGTTTCCAGAGGTTTTTATAGCATCCTGATGTTTAAGATGTACTCCAAATAGATGTGTATGGAGATTTTTTTCAGGATTTCTTTTTTTAATATACGATATAAGGCGCGATTACAAGATTTTTTTTAGGCCCAGTGTTTTTATGGTGAACTTTGTTTTTAACTTCTTCTTTATGTGCAGTCGTCAAAACGACTAAAGTGCTTAATACTTTATCTAAAAAGCGAGTAGACGCCTGAATCAGTCTAAACAATAATGTTGGAGACATAAAATGCATATTGAATTATACTTGGTTAGAGTAAATGGCTTCGATTATTCATCTCATGGAGATAAAAAATGAATATTACTTTTTATGGTGCGGTTAGAGAAGTCACAGGTTCTATGCATCTTATGGAATCAGGAGATGACAGGATACTTTTGGACTGCGGCCTGCATCAGGGCAAGAGAAAAGACAGTGAGTCCAAAAACCTGGTGTTCCCATTTGATCCGGCAATTATTACAAATGTTGTTCTTTCCCATGCACACATAGATCATTCCGGCCGATTGCCTCTGCTGACCAAGGGGAAATTCGGTGGCCGAATAATCTGCACACGAGCTACGAAGGATGCATGCACTTACTTGTTGCTGGATTGCGCACATATTCAGGAATCTGATGCTACTTACCTGAATTATAAAACTGTTAAAAGTTTCCTTGCAAGATTTCAAAATCCTAATGGACATAAGGACAAACGCAGGCGAACAGATATCGACATAAAAGATCTCAAGCCTGAAGGTGAAAAGATCAACAAGGAATCCGTATCCCAGGTCATAAGAAAATATAATCTTGAACATGTGGAACCACTTTATAATACAGAAGATGCGCAATTATGTCTTGGTTATTTTGAAGGTTATCCTTATTCCCAATCAATCAAGGTTGGGAAATACATCACATGTAAATTTTATGAGTCAGGGCATATTCTTGGTTCCGGCATTTCAATTTTTACTGTAAAAGAAAAAGGAAAAACTTTAAAGATCGGATATACAGGAGACATTGGTCGTTTTGACAGGCCTATAATAAAGGATCCTGTTCTTGAGTTCGATGCCGATGACAGGGATCTTGATCTACTTATAATGGAAAGTACTTATGGTTCCAGGATTCATGAGCCTGTCGAGGATTCATCCAAAGCTCTTAAATCGACGATTTTTGAAGCTGTTGAAAAAGGCGGGTCTGTGCTTATTCCTGCTTTTGCATTCGGAAGGACCCAGGAGCTTATCTATACTCTTCATGAGATGAAAAACAATAGAGAGATCCCTGATATACCAATCTATGTTGACAGCCCTCTGGCTGGCAATATCACATCTGTTTTCGGAGAGCATCCTGAAGAATACGACAGAGAAACACATGCGACCTTTTTGGAAAAAGGCCAGAATCCGTTCATATTTCCTGGAATCGAGTATGTTTCTTCTGTGGAGGAGTCCATGAATCTCATGCGTGAAGAAAGACCACATATAGTAATATCAGCTTCAGGCATGTGTGAATCAGGAAGAATTTTGCATCATCTGCGTTGTAAGATCCATGATGAAAAAAATACAATACTGATAGTCGGATATATGGCTCAGCATACCCTCGGTAGAAAAATTCTTGAAGAAGGATCTGCTTATGAGAAAAACGGAAGAAAAGGACCCGCGCCTGTTTTGAGAATTCTGAATAAGGAATACCCGCTTAAGGCCAAAATACTAAAACTTGGTGGCTTTAGTGCCCATGCGGATCAAAATGAGCTTTATTCATTTTTGAAGAAGAGCAATCTTAATATAAAAAGGATAGCGGTTGTTCACGGTGAAGAAGACCAGTCAGAAGCCTTCGCAGAATTTTTAAAAGACAAGGGATACAAAGCATTTGTTCCAAGGGCTGGGGAGCATTATTCCATAGATTAAATGGCTATGCTCTGTTTTCAATATTGTTTTTGGGGACGAACCAATGTGCGTCCTTGAGCATGGCCTCAGTATTTCTTTTAAAATCACACAGCCAAAAAGTTTGGTGAGAAAATGGGAAGCCCTTTTGAAAAGGGTTTCCCTGTAAAGCATTTTTGCAAATGAATACACGATTTATACAGCTAAGAGAAGCCTCCTGTTATGTACACTGCGAGTGACGCAGCTACCATTGAGGCTGTTTCAGTACGGAGGATTCTTGAGCCTAAAGATACAGGTACTACTCCTTTTTGAGCAGCTTCGGATATTTCATTTTTTAAAAAACCTCCCTCTGGGCCGACTATAAGGCAAATTTCTCCTGATTCAATATTTTTGAAAGCCTCAGTTATTGTAACGCCCCCATTGTGCTCGCTGAGTATTGCTGCTTTTGAAAATATATGTACGGTTTCCAAAAGATTATCCCATTTTATTGATTCTCCAAGCCCTGGAATGATGCCTCTTCTGCATTGTTTTGCAGCTTTAACAAGAATTTCCGGCCATTTATGGGATTTTTTCTGGGACGAATCTCTTTCTTCAATGGTTAATGATTTTCTTGAAACAAATGGAACGATGGCCGAGACACCTATTTCAGTCAGTTTTTGAAGAATGAGTTCGAATCTTTCCTTTTCAGGAATTGCCTGGAAAACTGTTATTTTGACCCTGGGCTCATGATTTTCCGGGAGAGATTGGAATACATGGGCAACAGCATTGGTGCCGTCCCACTCTGCAAGTCTGGCCCTGTAGAATCGGTTTTTGTGATCTGAAATTGTAATGATTTCACCGGGTCTTGCAAACCATGCCCTGAGTGCGGGGAAAGAGGATTCTGGTATAATTATATCTTGTTCGAGTTCAGGCGTCGAGCATACCCTGATTATGGATTCCATACCGCCATTGTTTATTTGGGTGATCATCGTCTGAACTTTTCATTCATTAATAGGTTTCAAAATGTTTTTAGCATGTAGTCTGTGGATAATGGGGCAGGGTTGTGCGGGACAGTATTGTCCGTCCCGCACATGACGACTCAGTTACCGGTTTTTAGCTTTTCCCAGTATTTTTCATATGTAAGAATCGCATCGCCTATATCTACCTGAAATTCTCCGGCAGATACAGTGCCAGGATCAGGGTAGATCGTTTTGTTAGTTCTTATTTTCTCATCCATTAGCTGACGCGCTGCTTGATTAGGAGTCGCGTAGCCTATTTCATGGCTAATGGCTTTTGCGATTTCAGGCCTTAAAATAAAATTAATGAATTTATGTGCATTTTCAATATTTCTGGCATTCTTTGGAATGATCATACTGTCTATCCAGAAAATTGTGCCCTCCTTCGGATAAATAAACTTTATGTTCTGATTTTCCTGGGAGGCCATATATGCTTCTCCGTTCCATATCATTCCGGCATAAACTTCCTGATTAAGAAACGGCAGCTTGGGAGATTCTGAATTATACAAACGAATGTTTGGTTTGAGAGTTAAAAGTTTTTTGTATGCAGCTTCGATCTGGGCGGGGTCTTTTGTGTTTCCTGAAAAACCGAGGGACATGAGAGCCATGGCAAAGACTTCTCTTATGTCATCAGTCAGAACAAGTCTGTTTTTGAATTCGGGTTTCCACAGATCATTCCATGAAGTTATTGAATTGGGCTCTATGAATTTCGAGTTTACAGCAATTGATGAAGACCCCCATAGATAAGGTATGCTGTATTTGTTGCCAGGATCATATGATTTGTTAAGAAGCGAAGGATCAAGGTTTTTCAGGTTTGAAAGCTTGGATTTATCTATCTCGGTCAGTAGCTCTTCTTTTCTCATTTTGTCGACGTAGTATGTCGATGGAAACACTAAATCATAACCTTCATTTTTTTTAAGAACTTTTATTTTAGCATGCATGGCCTCGTTACTGTCATAGGTCGAATAATTGACCTTGATACCTGTTTCTTTCTGGAAGTCTGCGATCACCTTGTCAGGCATATACTCAGTCCAGTTGTAGATATAAAGTGTTTCGGTCTTTGCCATTGCCAATGATGGTAATAGGACGATTAGGAACGCCAAGGTTTTTTTCATCTTTTTTTCTCCTTTATGAGAAGCTGGGATATGGTGACTGTAACCAGTGTAAAACAGAACAAAAGTGTGCTTAACGCATTTATTTCCGGCTTAACCCCCAATCTGACCATTGAGTATATCTTAAGCGGGAGTATCTCGAATGACGGCCCAGTCACAAAGAAGCTTACAATAACATCATCGAGTGAAAGTGTGAATGAAAGCAGCCAGCCTGCAAGAACAGCAGGCATTATCATTGGAAGAATAATATGTCTGAATGTCTCAAACTCTGTTGCTCCGAGATCCTTTGCCGCATCTGTTATGTTCGGATCGAATCCGCTTATTCTTGCATAAACGGTCACAACAACAAATGGCAAGCAGAAGGTTATATGCGATAAGAGTAGAGTAAGAAAACCGACTTTGAGTCCAATGAACATGAAAAACATCAGAAGGGAAATTCCCATAACGATATCAGGGCTCATCATCACAGAATACACCATTGTGTAGAGGGCTTTTCTGCCTGTGAATCGGTATCTGTAAAACGCCACGGCAGCAAGAGTGCCAATGATTGTTGCGGCAAGGCTTGAACATATTGCTATTATTAAGGAATTCATTGCAGCATCTAATATAAGCTGATTTGATATAAGCTTTTCATACCATTCAAGGCTGAAACCCTGCCATCCTATGGCGTATTTGGACTTGTTGAACGAGTAAGCAATCAAAATCAGAAGCGGCGCATAAAGGAATAAATATATTAATCCAACGTATAAGTGTTTTATTGTATTTTTCATTTTCAGCCGTTGCTAATCCATCAAAGATGCGTTGAATCTTTTCATTGCCTTGAAATAAAGAATCATGAATGTAGTCAGAAGGAGTGTTAAAAAGACACTCGCAGCTGATCCAAAAGGCCAGTTACCCGCTGTCAAAAACTGATTTTTGATAAAGTTGCCGATTAATATGGATTTGGCTCCTCCAAGAAGGTCAGGTATGTAAAAAAGTCCGAGCGCAGGCAAAAATACCATTATGCATCCAGCAATTATTCCTGGCATTGTGATGGGTATTATTATTCTTGTAAATACCTGAACGGCTGAGGCTCCAAGGTCATATGCAGCTTCAATTAGCCTTTTGTCCAGTTTTTCAAGAGATGCATAAAGAGGCATGATCATGAATGGGAGCAGGGTATAGACAAGCCCAATATAAACGGCAAAATCAGTATACATTATTTCCAGAGGCTCGTTTATAATGCCTGTGAACATAAGGAATGAATTAAGTATTCCATTGGATTTAAGTATTACGATTAGGGCATATGTCCGTATCAGGGAGCTTGTCCAGAATGGAATAATGACAAAAAGAAGGCAGGCTTTTCTTGCTGCTGGCTTCAGTTTGGAGATTATGAACGCAAACGGATACGCTGCCACAAGGCAGAGTGCCGTAGTTACGAATGCGTATGTGATCGATTTTACGAATATTTCAAAATATACAGGCTCAAAAAGAGACAGATAGTTTTCTAATGTAGGAATGAATTTGATGATATCCGTTTCATCTCTTTCCAAAAAACTTGCCGCAAGAATCAGAAGATTGGGGATGAATATAAGGATTATTATCCACAAAGAGATAATTGAGATAGATATATTTTTGAAATTAAACCTTTTATTCATCTGGAAGAATAACCTCCCATCCATTTATCCATGTAAGGTTGACTCGTTCACCTGTTGTGTAATAAATATCTTCACTATCCTCATTGAAGAATTCCGTGATGTTGATTTTATGCCCTGATTCAAGATTGACGACCAGATCCACGGTCGTACCTTTATAGATGAGTTCCTCGACCCTGCCTCTCCAGAATGGCGTTGCGGGTTTGATGCTTGCCCTTGATACTTTTATGTCCTCAGGCCTGAGAAGCATTTTGATTTTCTGGTTTGGAGTAAAACTTTTTGTGTTCGGGCAGTCAAAAGTCATGTCTTCTGCTGTGACAGCCATTCGGTCTCCCTTTGTTCCTATTACTCTTCCGTCAAAAACATTTATTTCCCCAACAAATTTAGCCACAAACATATTGGCCGGATTTTCATATATTTCTTTTGGAGTCCCTGACTGCTCAATTTTGCCTTGGTTCATCACAAGAACTCTGTCTGACATTGTGAGGGCTTCTTCCTGGTCATGGGTCACGAAAATAAATGTGATTCCTAATTTCCTGTGAAGATGCTTGAGCTCAATCTGCATAGTTCGTCTGAGTTTGTAGTCAAGAGCGCTCATGGGTTCATCAAGTAGAAGGATGAGAGGCTTGTTTACGATGGCCCTTGCCATAGCCACTCTCTGCTGCTGGCCGCCGGAAAGCTGCTGGATGTTTCTGTTTTCGAGGCCATCTAGCTTGACCAGTTCAAGAATGGCCTGGACTTTTTCATTTATTTCATTTTTAGGGATTTTTTTCAGTTCCAGTCCAAAGGCTATATTTTGGAATACTGACATGTGAGGAAAAAGAGCATAACTCTGGAAAACGGTATTCACATCGCGTTTGTTTGCAGGTATGCCATTGACCCTTTTCCCGTTGATGTAAATGTCGCCTGACTCACAGGACTCAAGACCGGCAATAAGTCTCAGTATTGTTGTTTTTCCGCACCCTGAAGGGCCCAGCAATGTAAGGAATTCTCCCGGATAAATATCAAGGGAGATGTCGTGCAGAACCATTTCTGTGTTGTCATATGTTTTTGTTATGTTTTTAAGGCTAACAACTGGTTTTTGCATTACTTCATCTCCATAATTGATATACTCTGCGGCCACGAATCATAAATATAATTTCATGGAAGTCAATATTTTATGGCATCGAAAAATAATTTGAAAGTATAGCCGACGATATCATTAAAAGCTGTTTTTAGAGATGCCTTTATCATTTTACTGTTGTATATATATAGCTAATCAGGTCTGTTTTACAGGCCCTAATAAGCAGCTTTTTATGTTATCAGACAATGTATTTTGGGGTTAATTCCAGAAAGGGGAGTCTTCTATGCCTGTAAACCATTTCCTCCAAAAAACCGAAAAACTGGCATTGAATTGCTACCATGAGCCGCATGATATTAATGAACTTATGATTAATCATGTACCTTTTACAGGAGCTCTTTTCAATCATCCCCATGATTCTGAAAAGATTGTAATCGTTCCAGACCCCTTCAGTTCCAATACTTCTTATTATGAATTCAGATCATCTGATATATGTTTTGCAGAGGAAATGCCAAATATAGTCGGCGTATCCGGGGAAGTGATACCAATAGCAAGGATCTGGGTGAAGAAAAAAAGTATTGGAATCAGATGCTCCCCTTTTGTGGTGGAGGATGTATTTCAGGGAATGAGGGGCGTTTAGATGCTTTTGAAATTTTCGATACTGGAACTGTAAAGTATTTTGTTTAGATGTTTTTTTACATGATCGGCATTCTATCGTGAAATATGATGCTAAACTGATTGAGTGCCGATTCCCAAATCCCGCATAAGGACTTTAATAGCTATAATATGATTATCCTGATGAAGTTTTTCTCCGTAACAAAATTCGTTCGGTGAGTTTGCCGTTTTTTGACAGCCGAAAAGAATTTCCTTTTCCCTTGCTGATGCATACCCTTCAAGGATTAATGTAATGATTGAGATGGCAATTAGGATGATTTTATTTTTATTTATGCTCTCCTATATTGGCATCCAGTAAGCTTCGTATGGTGTCAGACAGCCTTTTCTGACTCAGGGGCTTTACAATATAATTGTTTACACCTGCTTGCTTAAGTCTTTCAGGTGTAAGTTGCTCTGAAAAACCTGAGCAGATGATTATCGGGATGTTTTCTCTGATTTTTTTAATCCTATATGCGAGTTCAAGCCCAGTCATGCCCGGCATTGTCTGGTCGGTAATAATTATGTCAAAGTCATCGGGCTTTTGTCTGAAAGTCTCAATCGCTTTAAATGGATCTGTAAAGCCTGTTACATGATATCCAAGATTTTCCAAAAGAAGAATGCTGATTTCAGCAATTGTTTCCTCATCATCAACAAAAAGAACTCTTTCTTTTCCTTTTGGCGTTGTTTCTGAAAAAATATTTATTTCATTTTTCTGGGAGACATTTGTTATTGGGAGATAGACACTGAATTTTGTTCCTTTCCCGGATATGCTTTCAACAGTTATTTCTCCACCATGGCTTTTTACAATCCCGTGGGACATCGAAAGCCCCAGCCCTGTTCCTTTTCCAGGCTCTTTGGTGGTGAAAAAAGGCTCGAAGATTCTTTCCTTGACTTCGTCGCTCATTCCTACTCCATCGTCCTGCACAGTAAGAACAAAATAGGGGCAATTATTGAGGCAAACCGGTATTTTTGCAAGATCTTTGGGCTCAAAGGAATTTAGAGTTATCCCTAAACACCCGCCCTTTTTTTCCATCGCATGAACCGCGTTGGTGCAAAGATTCAAGAGAATCTGATGAATCTGCGTGGGATTGCCTATAATCATTTTTGAGCTGTTTTCTATCTCGTTTTTGATGCTTATAGTCGCTGGCACTGATGCTCTTATCAGCCTTAGTGTCTCTGTTACAATCGGGCTGAGTGCGAAGGGCTTCATTTCTTCTTCGTTTTTTCTGGCGAATGTAAGAATCTGCTTGATCAGATCAGCAGCCCTCTGGCAGGAACCTTGGGCCTTCTGGAGATATTCATTTGTCCGGGCTTCTGAAAAAAGCTGGGCAAGAGAAATATATCCAAGGATTCCTGAAAGGATGTTGTTGAAGTCATGGGCAATTCCGCCTGCAAGCGCGCCTATGGCCTCCATTTTTTGGGCTTGCATCAGATTTGTTTCAAGTATTTTTATTTCTGTGACATCTCTCATTATTATTATTGCGGCAGACGGGAGATCTCTGTTTTCAAAATAAGGATAAAAAGCTGCGTCAAGATATTTGCTGCCCAATCCTGGTAAATTGAGCCAGTTTCTGAAATGGACGTTTTCACCATTCAGGCATTTTATAATGGATGGTTCGATTATTCCCTGGTATTGATTCTCACCGAAAACGTCCAGGAGACTTGTTTCATAAATTTTTTTTTCTGCGAGGCAAAACGCTTTTTCATATGCCTTGTTTATTGTCTTATGAAACTGGTTTCTGTCAATCAGCGCTATGATATCATTTGATGCTGATACAATTTTGGCAAACTCCCTAAGTTTTTCCTCTGTCTCTTTTAGCTTTGTAATGTCTGTTATCATCGCAAAAGAAGCTGACGGCTCTCCTGACATATCCTGGCTTTCATAAATAGGCGCTGCGCTTATCAGGCAGTGAACCAATTCACCTGTATTGGATATTATGGATGCTTCATATTTGCTTTTTTCTCCCTTTTTTCTCTTTTCAAGCTGATCAAGAACTATCGCCACGGAATCAGGAGGAATGAACCCTGAAATACTCCTGTTTATGATTTCTTCTTTAGGAAGACCTATTATTTTACATACTTCCTGATTTATATTTATGATGGTGCCTGAAAAGTCTATCTCAAGGAATCCTTCATTTGATGTTTCCAGAAGGTTCATCAGTCTTGCTTCGTTTTTCCTGGCAGTTAGCTCCGCTTCCTTCAGTATCTGGTTATTAATCTGGAGCTCTAAATGAAGAATGCTGTTTTTTATGGGGGCAATGGACTGTCTTGCAAGCATGGCTGCCTGATCAAGTTCGTTCTTCTTGTAAAAAGAAGGTCCGATTGCTTTTTGCCCCAAGAAACAAAGAGCCCGGAACATGTCTTCATGTTGTAGAGGAAAGCATATAGAGGCATTAACACTGTCAAGTAAGCCAGAAAAGCCTAAAAGCGACTCTGTTTCTCTCCTGATAAAATTTTTGTCTGCAATTATCTGGAAGGATTTTTTATCAAGAAATATTTTTTGGGGTAAAGACAAGTCATTCTTTTTTATTGTGTTTGCAATCAAGGTGAATTCTTCTGGGTCTTTCAATGAAATGTAGAAAAGACCACTTTCTGATTTCATGTAACCCATGACACTAAGAAGAAGAGCGTGGCAAAGCATATCAAGATTAAGACTGGATGTAAGGGCTCTGCGTGTTTCTTCAAGTGCCTCAAGCTCAAATAGCTTTTTTTCAAGATCCTCCTTCTTTTTAGTAAGAAGTCCTATCCCTATAAGATTGCTGATTGCTATTCCGGAGTAAGACGCGATGAGTTTTAGGAAGTTTATATCCTCATCTGAATACTGATCGTTTATTCCCCTTATTTTAGGGCCGCATAGAAGCAATGCGATAAGTTTGTTGTGGAAATGAACAGGAATGATTAACGTGCAGGCAAGCTCATTCAGGACTTCCAAAGTTGCCCTGGTTTCAGTTTTCTCAAGCTCTTTAAAAAAAGCGTATCCTTGTCCATCTATAATTTTATTTAATTCTTCAGTGAATTTAAGTACTTTTTTATCCTTGGGTAAATTTATCCCTTTGACGGTTTTAATCTCAAATATGCAGCTATTTTGATTCACATGAAGCAGTATTGATGTGACCGATATGCCTTTTTCTCCCATGCATGTCAGCATAATGGCATCGAAAACCACCTTTAGTGTTCGAGCCGAATTAAGGACCTTTGCAAAATCGAGCAGGGTTTCAAGCGAATGAATCTTTCTGGCCGAGCCTGAATCATCTGCAAGACTCTCTCTTGTTGGTTTGTCAGGCATCAGTGGTTACCTTTTCATGAGGAAAAACTGTCCATTCCTTTTTCAAGGCTGTCGAAAGTCTTGAAGAAATCTGTCATATCAAGAAGGGAAAACACCCTGAGTACTCTTGAATCCATTTTTACAAATCTTATGTCTCCACCTTTTGTGCGTACTTTTTTTATCACCCCGATGAAGCAGCCTATGCCTGCGCTGCTTATGTATGTGAGCTCGGGTATATACATAATGATTTTGGGTTCCGGCTTTTCAGCCACTCTTTCAAGAACATCTTCAAGTCTTGGGCTTGTATCCGCATTCAGAATACCGCTGAGGGTTATTATTTCAATATTGTCTTTAATCTCTTGTTTGATTGTAAGCATTTTATACTCCTTCTTTTCCGCAGACCATGATTCCTTAGGCAACAAATTTTAAAACTGCTTATTTGCTTTTGTTCGGGTATATATATTTGACCATGGTCAGGCAGTTTCTGACTCCAGGAGACACAACATATTCGACTTCATCCATTATTTTTTTGATTAGATATACTCCAAGTCCACCTTTACTAAGGCTTTCAAGATATCTTTCCTTGTCCACAGGAGCAAGAAGTTCAGGATTGAACAGCTGGCCTTCTTCTCCTTTGTCCATGAGGGTTATGGTTACCTTGTTGGGTTCTATGCTGATTTCTACCTGCACGGCACCAATGCTCTGCCCCCTGTAAGAATGGCGGATTACATTTGTGCATGCTTCATCGAGTGCTAGACTTATGTCTTCGATATCGTCGTCGGAAAATCCGGGAGCTATCCGTGCTATCTGTTTAGTGACCCTTCTTATAAGCTCAAGCTGTGATGTATGGCCTGGAAAGCTAATCCTGATATTGGCTGCATTTTCCATGGTAATCTGGTTAAGCAGGGGATCAGGAATTCCGAGTTTTTTTCCTTCGTCGAGGAGGTAGCCGTAGATCCCGTCTATTGTTGGTTTTGGTATCATAGGTGTAAATATCCTGTATTTCATGTTAATGCCTATTTTCTTTTAATAACGATTATGGTTATGTCGTCATTTTGATTTTTGCTGCCCTGATAATGCATAATCTGTGATTTTATTTCATCCATCATTTCCTTTGCCGTAAGGTGAATTAGGTTTTTAATCATATCATAAAAACCTTCACCAAGCATTTTGCCATTATCATCCATGGCATCTGTGGCTCCGTCTGTGTAAAGTACCAATGTCTCATTTGGCTGTAAATCAATCATATGACTCTGTAATCTTGTTTCAAAATTGTCTGCGTGTATGCAGCATATCGGATACCCCGATGGCTTTATAAATGTAATTTCACCCTGGGAATTGCAGTGTATTAACGGTTCATGCCCTGCACAAAGATAGGTGATGTTTCCATTTTCTTTCATCAAGAGGTACGCCATTGTTATAAACTGGTTTTCAGGGAGTTCGTTTCTGACATAAGTATTTATTATATTTAGCATTATGTCTGGAAATCTGTGGAGCTCCGGTCTGGACCTTAGAAGCACCCTGACTGTGTTTATATGTATTGAGGCAGGCATCCCTTTGCCAGATGCATCCGCAATAACAATTCCTGTGTTGCTATCGTCGATTTCGAAGAAATCGAAATAGTCGCCGCTTACCTCAAGTGCCGGCAGGAAAAGAAAAGACACGTCATAGCTTGGGGACTCAGGAGCTTTTCTTGGAATTACGTATCTCTGAAGGGATGCGGCTGCTCCAAGTTCACCCTCTATCCTTGATTTTGCCTTAATCTCTTCATAGGATATTTTTAATCTCTGCCTCATCCTGTTAATTGCCCTGACAACAAGATCCAGTTCGTCGAGTCTACTGTTTTTACCGTGCTTTCTATTCAGGACAAGTGGATCATCAAGCTTGCCAAGATCAAGATTGGCCGCATAATTTCCCATCACAGCCAGATGTTTTGTGATGATCATGTTCGAAAGAATTACAATGAATATTGAAACAATAAATGTTTTTACTGTCTGAGAGGCAAGAATTATAAAAAATTTTTCCTTAAGTCTCTGGATTACTTCGACTTTTGAGGCGGCAACCTTCAGTGACGCTATGCTTATATATGTTCCGGATCTTTCATATATTACAGGATATTCCGCAATCAGCAGAGGGATGTTGGTTGCCTTTTCTCCGGCCGAAACAGAAAGAGCCGATTTTTCTCCGGCCATATTGATTTCAGCGTAAACAATATCCCGCATGCTCAAAATGCCATTGAGCTGTGTTTTAAGTCCGTCTGTATCCATGTTCCATACATGATGGGCTATGCTGTCGGTATAGCTGATTTTTATCTGTTTAAGACTTTCTTCAATTATCGATATATCTTTCTTGTAGTCGAAATACAGTTGAAGCACAGTAATAATAAGAGTAAGAAAAGAACTTACGAGTAATATATAAGCAAGCAACCTGAAAGAAATAGAGCGTATTCTCTTATATGTTTTTTTAGCAAAAATCATATATACATAATTCTTGATGGATTAGTGATTGATTTGTGGAAATGATGAAAAGGTCTGCTGCTAAAGAGAATATTGAATTAAACGGACAGACCTAAGTGATGATCCTGCTTTAAATCAATTCACCTCCTAGTTTATTAATAGGGGGAAGCGGAAATTTTTAAGATTAAAAATATATTAGCATCTTAATCCAATAAGTACAAATCAGTTTTTTATATGTTAATTCAGGCCTGGCCGATTTCAGCCATTTGAATATTACCGGATGCCGGGGCCTTTTTTACGAAGCCATAAAACCTGATGGACTCGCAAAAAGCCAGAAAAGGGCGTCGGGGTCATGCCGTACTTGACCGGCATCTTTATATTTTCAGTCACTTCTGGATTACGGCCTTCGCCGGAATGACTGAAAGATTGATTTTTGCGACCATATCAAACCTATTTCAATTTTATTTAAGCCGGAGCAGCGCAATAATATGACTCAGTTCGGATTTGCTGACGAAAAAAGCATTGTCGAGATACTTGCAAAAATAGGCCTTGTATCAGTGGATCAGGCCAGACAGATAATGAGGCAGAAAGACCAGGTACGTCAGCGCCTTGAGGGAGAAGTAGCAAAGAAAAAAAAAGCATCGTCTTCGCCTGAGATTGGATATCGTGATGCCGTTGATATCATTGATGTGATAGTTGCCATGAATCTTGATTCCGAGCACGATTCCTCCAGGCTTGACGAGGACGCCATTTATTACGCTCTTTCAACTTACTGGAAGCTAACATACAAAAAAATCGATCCGCTCAAACTTGATCTTAATATTGTTACCACAACCATACCTAAGAATTTTGCGCTGAAACACCTTATTCTGCCAATAGAAGTCAAAAATGGCGAGCTGACAGTAGCAACTCCAAATCCTTTCAACTCGGAAGTTCTTGATGATATCAAGCGGGCTTCAGGGATGAGAATCAAGCCTGTGGTAAGCTCAAAAACCGATGTTATCAGGCTTATTGACGAGTTTTTTGGTTTTAAGAGATCAATAGCGGCAGCTGAGACCCAGTTCGAAGGCCCGGTTGTTGATCTTGGAAACCTTGAGCAGTATGTCCGTCTAAAAACAGGCGATGATCTGCCTGCCAACGACCATCATATCGTAAATGCGGTCAACCATCTTTTCAGCTATGCAATTCAGCAGAGGGCAAGTGATATCCATATAGAGCCCAAAAGAGATCTGAGTCTTGTAAGGCTGAGGATTGACGGAGTTCTTCATCCTGTCTACAAACTTCCCAAAAAAGTTCATAATGCCATAATCAGCAGAATAAAGGCTCTTTCAAGGCTTGATATGGCAGAAAAAAGAAGGCCGCAGGATGGCCGTATCAAGATAGACAGAAACGATGTCGAGGTTGAAATCCGTGTGTCAACGGTTCCCGTGGCCTTTGGTGAAAAGGTGGTCATGCGCATAATGGATCCTGACATTCTTTTTCAGGATCTTGACGGGCTTGGATTTTCTGAAAGGGATTTCAGTCTGTTCAAGTCTTTTATTGAAAGACCTAACGGGATTATACTTGTTACCGGGCCAACAGGAAGCGGCAAATCCACGACCCTTTATTCAGCCCTGAGAAGGCTTTCGACTCCTGAAGTAAATATAATGACTGTTGAAGATCCCATAGAAATGGTTCATGAGGATTTTAACCAGATAGCCGTGCAGAGCGCTATAAATATAACTTTTTCATCCATACTTAGAAACATACTCAGGCAGGACCCTGATATAATCATGATAGGCGAAATGCGAGACTTTGAAACTGCTGAAAATGCTGTTCAAGCTTCGCTCACAGGCCATCTCGTATTGTCCACCCTCCATACCAATGATGCTCCGTCATCAATAGTGCGCCTTCTTGATATTGGAGTTCCTTCGTTCCTTATTCAGGCAACAATAACCGGTATCATAGCCCAGCGTCTGGTTCGTAAGATTTGTCCATTTTGCAGGGAAAACTATGAGATCAATTCATCCGAGCTGAGTATAATGGGCATAGAGACTGGAGTTGAAGGTCTAATTACACTGACAAGGGGCAAGGGCTGTGTAAAATGCAGAAATACAGGTTATCTTGGCCGTATCGGTATTTTTGAGATTCTTCCTCTGACTGATACCATAAAAGCTTTGATAACATCTGATGTGAATATAGAGCTTATAACTAATATGGCGGAAAAAGAAGGGATGAGATCCCTGCGCAAGGACGCAATAGCAAAAATGATTGGTGGGATTACCACTTATCAGGAAGTTCTCAGGGTCACTATAAACAAATGATGGAATTCCTTGATATTTCCTCCCTGGAAAACTAACTCTTTTGGGGAAAGCGGTTTTCCAGTTAAATGTGACAAGGTCACAAGAAGTCCTATTGCCGTCATTCCGGCGTAGACCGGAATCCAGAAGTAATTGAAAATACAAAGATGCCGGATCAAGTCCGGCATGATGTTTAAGCCATTTTTAGACTTTTTGCGAGACCATCAAATGTTTAAACTTAAAAAAAATTTCTAAGCCACATTTTTTTCAAAAAGCTCCCCGTTTTTTTCATAGGCTGAATTTCTGAACCATCGATTCCAGATTTTTTGCCAGAGACGCCAAATTAAGCGCTTTCTGGGAAATCTGGGAGCTGTTGTCAGAAATGATAGCTGCTTCTTTGTCGACATCTTTCATATCTGTTGCAATATTTGCAATCGTTCTGTTTGTTCCAATTACGGAGGATGCAACCTCTCCGATGTTTTCAGATACAGTCGTGATGTTTTTAGCTATTTCTTTTGTTGCCACGTTCTGCTCTTCAACTGATGCGGCGGTTGTTGCAACAATGCTGTTAACATCTGTAATTACTTCTGATATTTTTCTGATGACTGTTGTTGTGTTGTTTGACGTTTCCTGGATGTCCGTTATTTTTGTTTTTATGTCCTGGGTCGCTTCTGCTGTCTGTCTGGCGAGTTCCTTGATCTCATTGGCTACAACTGCGAATCCTTTTCCTGCTTCTCCTGCCCTTGCAGCTTCAATGGTGGCATTAAGTGCTAGGAGGTTCGTCTGATCCGATATATCGTTTATGGTTTCTGTGACCTTGCCTATCTCGTTTGCTGCGGCGGTAAGTTTTTCCACATCTTCGGACGCCTTTCTGACCATGTCCACTGCTTTTCCTGTTATGGATCTGCCGTTTTCCGCATTTCTTGCAATTTCGTTTATTGTTGATGTCATTTCTTCTGTCGCTGTTGCAATGGTGTTTACGTTGCTTGTTGATATTTCCATATTGGCTGAAGCCTGGGTCATATCAGAAGCTATGATTTCTGAGGAATGAGAAACTCTCGAAGCTTTTTCAGCGGCATTTTTGGACGATGTCTCCATTGTATTTGAAATGTTTTTAAGAGTTTCTGAAGACTCGGTGACTGTGGAAACACCTTCCTTTATTTCAGAGATCATAGCTTTCATGTTTGTCTGCATTTCTGCAAGGCTTTTTGCCAATTCCTCAAGCTCACAGCTAAAAGGACCTTCAAGGTGTGCGGCAAGGTCGCCCTTTGCCACTCTCTCTGTGAACTTCATGATTTTTACTACTGGCATTGTTATTAGTCTGTTTGAGAAAAAGACCATTATGAAAAAAAGACCTGCTATGACTGTGATGCCGACGACGATAAGAACATTTCTCTGTTTAAGGGCGGTGGCTGCTAATTCCTTGCTGTAAGCGCTCATACATATTACCCAACCTGTTTTACTGTTTGTGGCAAAAGCCTGAATCTTGTCCTCTCCTTTCCATTCATATTCTATATGCCCATTTTTCTTTTCAAGGGTCTGTTTGATAAAATCAAAACCTGATACATCCTTGAAAATAATTGATTTATCTATAGCATGGGCAATTCCTACGCCCTTTCCGTCAATCATGTACGGATAACCACGTTCCCCGAATCTTATAGGGTCTATGTACTTGTTTGTGAATATCTCCCATTTTGGAATTACAGCAGTACCTCCAATGGTCTTGCCCTCAGTGTTTTTTACTGCATGGGCTACGGCAAAAAAAACAGAATCATCCACCTTTGATTTCATCAAAGACTCTGAAATGAATTTGTCTTTTCCCTTTATTATGTTCTGCACATAATCCCTGTCATTCAGATCCATTCCGGCAAGACTTTTGCCCTGATTGTTGACTCCGGCAATTGCAATTCCTTTCATGTCAAAGACAACCATTGAGTTGAAGTCATCAAGGGTTTTTACATAATCCTCAAGCATTTGCTGGGCTACATCAGGAGAACCTCCTGAGAGGGAGTCCCTTACTCTTTTTGCCATGGATATTGTGTAAGAAAGATCTTCAAATCCGGAAATATAAAGATCAAGGGCTTTTTCAGTGGTGTCTGCCATGTTATTCATGGACTGCACCGCAAGCTTTAGGGAAATATTGTAGGAAGAGTTGCTTATATACCATACAAGCCCTGCAATTGATATTGTGAGGGCTACTAGTACAGGAACAATGAAAATGTGGCTTATGCTTTTTTTGAACATAATATATCCTCCTTTTTAATATATGGCATAGGTCACAACAATGGCTTTTGCGGTTTATTGTCATGAGAACAAAGATCCTAATATTGACAAGGTCGCAAAAAGTCCGATTATCGTTTTTGGGCGCAGGCCGGAATCTATAAGTTGCTGAAAGTACTGGACACTGGATCAAGTCCGGCATGATGCTAATACCTTCTTTGTCTTTTTGCGAGACCATCATATTGATTTGATTACCAGAATGTTTTGTGCGTTGCAATCAATTTGGAAGGGTCGTGATATATAAGGTTATAATATGATATTATTCTATTTATAGAATTTAATTCTAAAAATAAAATCAGTATATATTTTTTAATTTTATGCTATTAAAAACATGAGATGAAAATATTATTTTTAGCTGATTCATACCGCACTATGCTATATTGCACAATGCAAGGCAAACGTCTCACAACAGTTTTTAATGCTCAGTCTATGTAACAGGTTGAATCAGGGGTAAAAAATTGAATGAATTTTAAAAGCTGATTAAAAAAGAATTTTACAATTTGCAAAAAGCTTCTTGGCTTTTTCTGATGCTGTTTTGTGATTTGTTATCTGGGCTGGATAACCTGGCAGACTTTGTCTCTCAAGGTCATGTATGGCTTTTGAGGGAAAAGCCTGTAATTCCTGAACCCATTTTTTGATGTATAAACATTCATTATCATATTTTTTCTGCTGAATCCACGGATTAAATATTCTGAAATAAGGCTGGCTGTCGCATCCTGTGGACGCGGCCCACTGCCAGTTGCCGTTGTTGACGGATGGGTCATAGTCAGTCAGTCTGGTTGCGAAATATTTTTCTCCCCATTTCCAGTCCACATGAAGATCCTTGACCAGAAAGGATGCGCATATCATTCTTGTTCTGCCGTGCATGAAGCCCGTTTCATTCAGCTGCCTCATGCCTGCGTCGACAATCGGAAAACCTGTTTTCCCTTCACACCATGCCTGGAATTTCGCATCATCATTTTCCCATATTATACCGTCAAATTTTCTATGGAATGAATTGCCGAAGATATGTGGAAAGAAGAAGGCTATATGGGTGAAAAAATCTCTCCAGTAAAGCTGCCTTAGAAGCGGGAATCCTTGATCCATCAATCCTGAGCCTAAGATATTTTTGATCTTATGATAGATTTCCCTGACAGAGCATGTTCCGAATTTAAGGTGGGCCGAGAGGCCTGTTGTCATTTCTAAAAATGGGAAATCTCTTTGGGCTTCGTATTCTGAAAAAATACGCATATTGTCTAAGATTTTGAGACAGCTTGATCTTCCTCCTTTGATTTCAAGCAAAGGTGACGAATGGCCAAGTGTTTCACTGAAAATATTCTCAAGCTTTGAATCCTGCTTAATGCAGCTTCTTGTGAATCTGTTTTCAGGAATCTTTTCTGGTTCAGGAATGACAATCTGAAAAGCATTTCTGAAATATGGTGAGAAAACAGTGTATGGTTTTCCGTCTTTCTTGAGCGTCTTTTCAGGATCATTCAGAAGAAGATCACTGCAAGATTCAAAAGATATACCTCTCTGCCGGCATATTTCAGCAATTTTTTCATCTCTTTTCAGGCTGAAAGGCGTGTAGTCTCTGTTCACACAAACACAATCCACACCATGCTTTTCTATTAGTTCCGATATGATTTCAGATGATATGCCCCTGAACAGCCACAGGCATGAACCGTAACTCCTGAGCTGTGAGTCCAGATCCTTAAGGGAATCTATCATGAATCTGAAGCCCGGAACGCTGAGGTAAGGATGAGATGCTATCTGAGCATCCTCAAAAATAAAGCAGGGGACAACTTCTTCCGACTGCTTCAGGGCTTTAATCAGGCCGGTATTGTCATTCAGTCTCAAGTCACGCCTGAATATGAAAAGAGTTTTTTTGAAAGATTTCATTCTATGATGGTTGTCCTGTTTATATCCACCTCTAAGAATCAAAAGTCACAATTCTAAAATCATAAATTCTGAAAAGCTTTTGCGGAGCCTTTTCAAAAGGCTATGTTCCCCTTAGCTGTTGAAAAGCGAAATAATAATCCTTTTTAGACTTATGGATCTTGGGGAACTTTTTGTTAAAAGTTCCTTAAGTCCCCTCAAAAACTTTATGTTTCTATTATGGTCAGACTCAAATGCCCCCAAATTGTGCATGCACTGTCTAATTACCGGAAAGTTTTTGCGGAGCTTTTTTCAAAAAGCGACCCGCTTGAGGCCGCTCTTAGACTTTTTCTAATACGTTCAGCTGTTTTTTTGCCATACACCGCCCTGTCTGAGAGCAGCGTATGCCCACTTTGCCCATTCTGTTATTCTTAAGGCAAGCCAGGCGGCCCATGCAAACATGAGGAGTCTGAAAATATATATGGAAAACATCAATGCGCTTGGACACGGAAGTATTTCTCCTGATCTGTCGAGGGTCCATTTTAGAAGCATGTAGTTTGATCCGTTGCCGCTGATCTGCATGTTTGGGATTCCAAGAAGTCCGTTTTGGATGGACGAATAAATAATTCCGGCCATTATGAATGTGGAAACAATAAGGGAAATCTGCATTAGTCTGAAAAGCAGCTTTTTCTCAGGCTGTTTTTTATCTCTGAAACTGATTGCCATGAACCACATGACAGCAAAAATGATGCTTCCCGGCCCAAGCGGGGCGAGTCCGATTCCGAGGAGTATCCAGTCCCTTGTTTTAAGAGGTGCAGGGGCGTACATGCCAAGAAGCACAGCTCCAGCAATGACTAAGATGAGATATCCCCAGAAAAGAACGGCAGGGCCGAGTCTGGGGCCGAAGGTGAAAATTAGCCACATTTTTTCAGGAAGATGCATGTTCACGGTTATGTTCGAGCTTGCCTTCCCAATATTTATTTCAGGTGTTTTGATTATTTTAGGCGTGAATATTTTTGCAATGAATCCCGTATCTTCAGGCTTTTCGAGCCATTCTATGTTCAGATTCTGGCTTCCGGGCTGGAGCGGGATATTAAGTTTGCCCGAAGATTCTCCAAGCGGGATTATGTTGCCGTTTATCTTCACGTTTTTAAGAGTTGCTGAAACCGGCGATTTTACAGGCAGAATTCCACCCTGACTAGTTCTTATTCTGGCATCAAGAATTATTCTGCTGAATTCCTCTCCTGCGTGGTAATTGATGCTAACAGCGTCGATGGTGGTTGAATCTCCCTCAGCAGCCTCAAGTTTTTTGGCCTTTAGAACAATTGTCTCTCCCTGGCGTGGATACCAGTATGTTCCTGGCTGGCCATTCATGTGAACCTCAGGAACTCCGTCTGACGAAAGATGCCAGAGACTTGATGCGTTCGCGTGCCATATTTCTCCCCAGGCTGAGTTTTCAGGAACCTGCATTTTTATTTCTGAGCTAACGGGTACTGAGGAATTCCATTCCACGGCTGTTTCTCCAGGGCCAATTTCAACCCTTGCCATTCCGTTTTTTACTTTTACCTTTGAGTTATGAACAATTTCTCCATTTATGAGAGGAATATCCGCGGATATGGCTGCTGGCCCACCAGCCTGAAAGAGTCTTTCGACCCTTGTGAATGTTTTCCATTCAAGACCCATATTAATGGTTCTGTATACCTTCATGTAACCTTTGAGGCTCGAGGCGGTTTCCTCAAGGTTTTCTTCTGTTTCTGTCTTTTTAGCGGTTGTTCTTGAAAGGGTAAGCTCTGTCTGAACCTGCTGGTTTTCATCGAGTCCTGAAACACTCCAGCCATCCGCATTTATTTCAACAAACATCGGTTTTATCGGAAATGAAAAGCGGACTGTCGATGCGCTTTTGAATGATGCATTGAGCATTATTCTGCTGGCTCCCTCATTGACCAGAATCCAGTTTATTCCGTCTCTTTTTAGAATGCTGAGCTTGCTGTTTTGTCCTGTATTTATGGCCGATATTTCCCATGTTTCAGATCCTGTTGGCAGGGGAACTGCTGTTTTAATGGCTGCATTGATATCCATGGTTATTTCAGCGGTTCTGAAATCCTGAGCAGTCTTGATTTTCAGATGAGGCACTGAGGCGCATTCAGGAAAACAGGGCGCAGGTTTGAGCAGTCTTGTTTCAAGTTCTTTAAGAAGTTCAGATCCTGGAATGTCCGAGCCATGGGACTGAGAAACCGTCGCAAGGATGGCAACGGTCCCAATAATAGCTATCTGGGGAATCTTGAGTCCGGGTTTAAGGATCTGGCCTATATTGATATTAATGAATCTTGAAGCAAGAACAAGGAATAGAAAAACTCTTACAAATCCGGCAATCGTGTTTGCAATTGGCGGAGACAGCCAAAGCGCAAATTTATGAGTTCCGCTTGCAAGGCCAAATTTCACAGGTACGCTTGTCCAGTTCCATTCAGGAAGTCCGGGGCCAGTCTGGGTGATGGATTTTTCCTGGGGTTCAAGTGAGTAATCAAATTTGGCTTTGCGTTCTTCGATCGCTCCTGATCCTGTAACAGCTTGATCACCTGCTCTCATGTTCATCATGACCTCTTTGTCAGCTTCTACTGCAGGAGCTTCAGCAGGCATCGGTGCTGGTGCAGGAGCAGATTTTGCGAGCATCTGGGGCTTGGGCATTTCCTTTTTTACGGCATCTGTAAGTGAAGCAGATAAAGGTGCGTTGATCCATGGCTTTTCAAGCTGGGGATATATTGCGAGCCTTATCTGGGTATAGCAGAACATTATTCCTGAGCCTGCAAGAATAAGACATGCGGCAATATGTGCAATTCTTATCCCAAGCATTGCCTTGTCTGATCTGACCTGGTTTTTCTCCATAAGAGCAGATATGGCTGCGGTAATTGTGATGAAGATCCATATTGATTTGGGTGCAAAAGGCTCGTGTGCTATTAGGGCAAGGCCCGCGAAAAAGATCAGTCCCCATGAAAATCCGAATATTTTTGCGACCGCCACGCTTATTATCATTACTATGAAAATATCGAGGAGCGACCATCTGTCCAGCCATGTGGTGCGGTCAGGAACTGTTCCTCCGCTTACTGCGAGAAGCCTCCATCCTGGCGGGATGTGAATGCTGCCTTCGGCTTTCTGGAATCTTATGTTCCAGCCCACAGGAAGTATTTTGCCAGAATTGATTCTATCCATTCTCGAAACAGCGGACAGATTTATTCCGCCTTTTTCCATTTCTATTCCTGAATTTTTATCAAGGTTTGTTATCAGCTGATCCGTGCCTGCGGATGTGACTCTTCCAAGTCGATAGTCAGTATTTTCGAGTCCAAGGAAAAATCTGCGGTCAAGCTTTCCGCTTATCTGGTCTCTCACGACAGCTCCTGATCCATCAAAGTCAAGCCATAGATCCCTGAAAAGATTCAGATCGCCTTCTGTGAGACTTCCACTTCCCCTCTTTATTTCCCTGAATGTCAGACCTTCATCTTTTTTCAATAAGTAAGAACTGAATCCCCGCCATTCTTCCGGCATTGTCGTCTGGGTGGGATCGACCGGGCTTCCACCTTCTATTTTTACGTTTCTTAGTTCGGGATGTGGTTTGAATGTCCAGATCTCAGGGCCAAAAGGGACGCTTGAGCCGATTGCCTGGTCAGCATTCTTTTCAATTACGCTTTTTATTTCCAAGTTCCATATTCCAGGTCTTGCCTCGAATTTTATCTCGCCTTTCTCATCTATTTTTAACGGCAAAGGGCTTGATATTGCGGCTGGTAATGAGTCCTTAAGCAGGGTTTCAGGTGGGAGGGTTTCTCTTCTTACATCTCCTGAAACACTGACCTGAATCATGGTCGTAACTTCCAGGGGGGTATTGTCTTCAAACAGCCTGAATATTTTTACATCCATTCTGTTTTCTGCTTTTTCATCCGATTTCCCGGCATTTTGGTTGGAGAGCCAGAGAAAGCCAGAATCGTCAACAACCGGAGATTTTTCAATCGATCCGTTTATGGACAGTCCGACAAGCCCTGTGGAATCAGGGATTTTTACTCTCTGGGGTAGTTCGCTCCACTTGAAGTTGCCTGTGATTTTATATTCACCTGGCTTAAGTCTTAAAGAAGGTGATTCTTCCTGCATGGTAACCGCCACGGGTGAATTATTGGCCGTTACATTCTGGGGCCATATTTCCGCGTCACCTGGAATACTAACAAAGCCTTCGGCTGTTACTGTCCACGACTGACTGAATGTAGCCCCCGAATTATTTGCTGATATTTCAAGCTTTCCAGGCCAGAAGCATTCTTTGGTGTCGCTGCTGTTATATGCCGAAGGACAGAAATTGGTTTCTTTTTCATGCATTATCCATTTTGTCCATTCAGAGAGGGCAGGGGGGACATATACTTCGCTTGCAAAAGCCGAAATTGCGGTAAACAGAATCAGAAAGAAAATCTGGATGGTTATGATTTTTTTTGACATTTTTCCTCCGGCCGGAGTCTTGTGATTTCCGAGCTTTTTATTATCTTGCCAAAATTGCCTCGGGTGTTTTGCTGTTTCAAGCGATGGTCTAAAATAATTTGAAATTATTCATATGACCACTTTTAATTCAGGTTATCTGTATTATCAACAACATTGACGGACTCGCAAAAAGTCAAAAAAGGCATCAGAGTCATGCCTGATTTAATCAGTTATCTTTGTATTTTTCAAATACTTCCGGATTCCAGTCTGCGCAGGAATGACGGTAATCGGACTTTTTTAGACTTTGCCAACATTGATATAATAGTTGGCGCTGTGAACATTTTTTGAATTGATCAATCTCTTTTGAAAATTCTATTCAATAGGTCTGTATTGAGGCAAGGCAACCCAAGGCTTATCTTGCCGATATATAGTTTCAATGTCAATACGACTGGTAAATTGTTTAGGAGTGAACGCATCTGCCATTTTAGCAATCTGGTGAGCTTGACTGAGCGGCGTTCAATGTGGAAAACCAGGCTAAAAACATGACAATTCGATTCTCTAAAGGGAACATTAATGATTATAACATACTGAATTTATAATAATTTTGTTCTTGAATTTAAGCCTGCCAATGATTATCTTCTTTTAAAAAGGAGATCTTATGTGCAGATTTACATTCATGTTAGTTATTGTTTTTTTTGCAATCGCTCCAGGGCTTGTTTTCGCTGAAATAGTAAAACTTTCAGATGATGATCTGAAAATGGTGAAAGCTCAGTCAGGATTTGCAGAAATAAGTGATAGCTCTATTGTTCAAAATCTTGTACCTGTAGCCAAATCTGATTTTGAGGCAAATATGATTTCGGATGTCTCCAAAAGTTTTGACCTTCTTGTTTCAGACAGGACTGGCTCCTGGGAGAGGATAGGGAATTCAAAATATGAAAATGGTGTTATTACCCTTGATGAAACCATACGAACAAAGGGAATAAATTACGACAATATAAGGGTTAAAGGGGCAGGTGAAGGCTCCAAAACATTCGGAAGCATCCATATAGGCGAAGCCTCGTTTCAGATGAAAGGGCAGGTAAAGATTATTTTCAGACCTGACTAAAAAAGGCAACGGAGTCATGCCTGACTTGATCATGTATCTTTGTATTTCCAATTTCTTCTGGATTCAGGCCTGTCCTGGAATGACGGTAATCTGGCTTATTGCGACGTTGTCAAGCTTGTAGTAATGGTTTTATTCAGTAATTTTCCCACCTGTTTTTTTGTTCCTCATTGTAACTATTTCATCCAGAGATGCTCTAAACAAAGAGCAGTTTGACATATTCAATTCAAGATAATAAAAACAGGATGGTGAATAATGAATGAATTCTTAATGATTATTGGATTTGTGGTTTTCTGGATTATTCTGCAGAAGTTCGTTCTGCCGAAGTTCGGAATTTCGACTTGAATGGCTGATGCCTGCCAGTTGGCGGACAGGAAAAATGGAAAAACCTGCAAAACACCCAAAACTACAGACTGACGAAGATGCTGTCCTCATAAAAAATATTAATGATGGCAGCCCTCACCTCATGGAAAGCCTTGTGGGAAAATACTCCCGGAGGCTTTACAATTTCGGTCTAAAAATATGCCGTAACCCCGCCGATGCCGAGGATCTTGTTCAGGATACCTTCATCAACATGATCAGATATATGAAATATTTCAGATATGAGACCAAATTCAAAAACTGGCTCTACAGGGTAGCGGTTACTGCATGCATAAGAATGAGGAAAAAATCCAAATTTGCTCCTGATAAAGAAATATCATTGGATGACGCTGATTTTAAAGATGAGCTTGAAGCCCAGTCCTGTGGCAGCCTCACCGAAGAACCAATAGACAGGCTTATTTCTCTTGAAAGCGAGCAGATCGTAAAAAACGCCATACAGGCACTTCCTCCCCAATATCGTCTGATTCTTGTTCTCAGGGACATGGAAGGTTTCTCTGTGGAAGAGACATCTAAAATTACCGGCCTTTCACAGTCAAATGTAAAGGTTCGGCTACATAGGGCCAGACATCAGGTGAGGGAAAAACTAATGAATCATTCGTCATTTGATGATAACAGATCATGAAAAAGCTATTTCTTTAAAAAAATATAAATCTGGCAGGAAAGAAATGATTAAAAAGGAAATATACGGCAGTACCAAGGAAAAACTCAAGGCCGCAACAAAAGACAGACTACACAGATTCATAATGGCTGACGGGCTAGTAAGGGGAGCTGTTCTTCACGCAACCTCCCTGATTAAAGAAATGAGAGCCAATCATGAATTAGGAATCCTTGAGACTTATATACTCGGGCATGCCTATATTGCTGCCGGCCTCATGACCATGAATATTCAGGACAGGGACCGGGTCGCTCTCAAAATTGAATGTTCTGGACCTGTCAAGGGACTTCTTGTGGAAGCCACCGCAGAAGGAGAAATTCGGGGGCATCTTTGGAGAAATTCCATACCCATAGAAAAACCTGTCGAAAGCTTGGATATGCCGCCAATCTTCGGGGCAGGTTTTATTTCAGTAACAAAATACCTTGAAGGCGCAAAAATGCCCTTCACTGGTCAGGTCATGATGGAATACGGGAGTATCGCCAAGGATCTTGCCAATTATTTTACAGTGTCAGAACAGATCCCCACCGCCTTTAATCTGAGTATAAAATTCGGAAGCACAGGCGAAGTTGAGGCTGCTGGCGGGATTTTTCTGCAGCTTCTCCCTGGAGCTGATGAAAATATAGCTCTTTTTCTTGAAACTATATTGGCGACGATGCCTTCCATTGGTGACGAGTTTCATAAAGGAGTTTCAGCTGAAGAGTTAATTGATAAGACTTTTTCAGCATATTCTCCCAAAATCATCGGGAATCACAGAGTTGAGTTTTTCTGCAGATGTACAAGGGAACAGATGGCCGCCTATATTGCCATGCTTCCTGACAAGGACTTTTATGAGATGAGAGACCATGGCCCGTTTCCACTCGAAATGACCTGCCACCACTGCAATACCAAACAGTTCTTTTCAAAAGAGGAGCTTGAGGCCCTTGAATCCAAAAGAAAAAAGCAGGGCTGAGTTCTCTATTTTGATATAGGGTTACTATTGACAAGTTCGCAAAAAGTCCGATTCCGTCATTCCTGTGCAGGCCGGAATTCAGAGTATGTGAAATTATTGGATGCCGGATTAAGCCCGGCATAACGCCGACGCTTTATTTTGCTTTTTGCGATACCATCACTATTGATAAAAATATAAAAAGGCTTGGTATTCACCAAGCCTATGATGATTTTACAAAGTATTTAAGATAAACTCACGCTATTTTGATTCTTAATGGAATAGCGTGGAGATGACGTGAAATCTCCCTTGTTGAACCGAGGGTCCAGTCTTTGGCTTCATTAATGCCAGCCACGGCGGTGATTTCGGTAACGAGTTTTTTGACATTGATAATCGGATGTCTCGAAAAAACCTGCGGAAGTCCATAGGTGAGATTGCATGCAAGGCATTTTCCGGGTCTCTGCTTTAGAAGGAACTCGAACTCAATAAACTCGGCGTTGGCGCCATTGAACTTCAGTTCGATATCATAAGCTCCTTCGGAAGCATCTCCAAAAAGAGCATCAAAGAATTCATTGCTTTTTTCTGCCGGGAAAAGGCAGGCAAGTTTATCCGGCGTGAAAACTTTTTTCAGTTCCTCAGCTCCCATGACATTCTTCTCCTAAGTTGCAGCATTAAACGCATACCAGTTAAGTGGAACAACCGGTAACCATGCTTGAGATCTGCATAGCCAGCGGCAGGGAATCCTGTCTGCTGTCGTAATCCAGTATTCCAGTTTGCCTGTTAAGGATATCGTAATGCTGATGTTAATTCCAAGCGCCACATCCTTGCTACCTTATCAAAAATTCTAATCTATTAAGGCATCCATAAGAAATAAATCCATGAATCATAATATGTCAGCATTATCAGCGGAAAATTCAACCTGGAACAACAAGCATAATCCCAATCTTCATACCTTGCTCTGCTTTTTTATCTCTATTTCATAAAGAACAAAATCAGAATCAAGTTTATGGTTTTTAGAATAAAGGCGGGTGTCACATAATATCATTGGATAATAAAATCAAGGAAATTTAAATTTTTCAATAAAACAATCAGCCATTCATATAGAGGTCTAAACGGCAATGACCATTCCGCGGTCCTTGTATACTCCTGATTATGGAAGAGCCACATCCTTGTTTGAACGGATATAATTTTATAAAATATAGAGGTCTATGCAAAGCGATCAGTTTAAAAAAGAATCTGATTACCACTCTGCTTCAGCCATAGAAAGCATGGTTGATGGCATGGGTGGAGTCCTAAGAGCAACATAAATCAGTCTGTGAATCATGGACGGCAGATCATATCGGCGATTGAATCTGTACTGAAATTCTGCCAGGTACCGCGGAACATGCTTGCGATTAATTGCATGATAAGTACCTTTGAGCGCATTTTTTAAGTTACCAAGTATTATATTGACCCATTTGAAGGATGGATGCTCTACAGCTGCTTTACCACCTCCAGTAACATGGGGTTCGTGCTGGAAACCAG
>NZ_AUEY01000045.1 GCF_000426225.1 Desulforegula conservatrix Mb1Pa | reverse complement strand
TACCCTGCTCGCAGATCGATACGAACGTGGATCTGTCATGCTCACAAGTAATCTTCCCTTTTCCAAATGGGAGCAGATTTTCAAGGATCCCATGACTACCGCCGCTGCCATTGACAGACTTGTACATCATAGCATCATTCTTGAACTTAACTTGCCAAGCTACAGGCTGGAAAAGTCAAAACAGAAAATTAACGAGGAAAAAAGTGAGGAAAATGCGCCTTAAATTAGGAAACTGGATCGGGAATTATAACTGTCGCTGACACGGAAAAATAATTGTCGTTGATCAGCTGGCAACAAGACAGAATTCGGATACGATGAAACCACAGGCAGAAAAGTCTGGGAAAAGAACGCGTCCGGTAAATTTACCCGCTACGCTTACGACGTGAAGGGCAGAATTTCCAAGACCTGGGGCGATTCTGTCTATCCTGTTGCTTATTCATATGATGAAACCGGCAGAATGGTTTCCATGACGACTTATCGAGCTGAAACGGGCTGGAACGGAGAAACCTTTCCAGAAAACGCCACCGGCGACACCACAAAATGGCATTACGACCCTGCGACAGGGCTTCTTCTTGCAAAGGAATACGCGGACGGAACAAAGACGGAATACAGATATGCGGAAGCTGGCAGGCTGGATTCCAGAATCTGGGCCAGAAAAAATGGCGCTAATGCTGTCTCGACTTCATATGTGTACGATCCTTCAACAGCAAGCTTAAACAAAATCGATTATTCAGACGAAACAGCTGACATAACCTTTGCCTACGACCGCATAGGCAGGCAAAAATCCATAACAGACGCAGTCGGAACCAGAACCTTTGCCTATAACGACAGCCTCCAGCTCCAGAGCGAAAAGATTGACGGCCTTACGCAAGCAACAATCACAAGGCTTTACGAGATTGACGGCGTGAAGGGCAGGCCAAAAGGCTTTTCAGTAGAAAAAACCGGGGATGCGAGATATGAAATTTCCTACGGCTACGACCCATCCGGCCGCATAAAAACACTCTCCTGGAATGCTGGCGGAAAGGCAGACTCAGCCACCTACGAATATCTCGAAAGCAGCCACCTCCTTTCTTCCATGAAGACAGGAAGCGGCCTTACAACTTCATACACCTACGAAGACCACAGAAACGTTAAGACAGCTGTTTCCAACTCCTTCGGAAACACGGCGGTTTCAACATACACATACGAATACGACGAGCTTGGCAGAAGAAAATCTGTCAAAAACACAGGCTCTGCCTTTAACAATCCAAACTTTAACATCTACGGATACAACGACAGAAGCGAGGTCACGGCCTCAAATTCCTTCACAGGCGAGGATCTGGCAAACAAGAACAATCCGCTTTCTGACAGAAGCAGGGCTTATGCTTACGACCCGATCGGCAACAGGAAAACCGCAACAGAGGCCGCAAACAATTTTGCTTACTCAGCAAACAGCCTGAACCAGTACGAGTCAATCTCAGGGGCAGCAAATCCTGAAACCCCGGCATACGATTTCGACGGCAACATGACCGTAGCCAAGGGCATGGTCTACACATATAATGCCGAAAACCGTCTGATTGAAGCTTCTCCGCAGAATCCTCAGCAGGGAAGCATCAAGTCAACCTACATCTACGATTACATGGGCAGACGCGCCCAAAAGACCCTTTACACCTATTCTTCAGGCTCGTGGCAGAAACAAAAAGATCAGTCCTTCATCTACGACGGCTGGGACATGGTCAAAGAATCAGAAAAAGCCTCGGATTCTTCACCAGAAGTTCCTGCCTATTACGTCTGGGGCCTCGATCTCTCCCAATCCATGCAGGGAGCTGGCGGCGTCGGCGGGCTTATCGCAAGCGTAAAATCAGGGAACGAGTATCTTTATTCTTATGATGGCAACGGCAATGTGGGTCAGATGATTAAATCATCTGATGGCTCGATAGCCGCGCGTTATGAATATGACCCATTCGGCAAAGCCTTATTTAGCGAAGGCCCGATGGCGGGAGAGAATCCATACAGATTCAGTACCAAGTATCTGGATGGGGAGATAGGCTTATATTACTACGGGTTCAGATTCTATGATGCAGAGATGGGAAGGTGGATAAATCGAGATCCAACGGAAGAAAAAGGAGGGAAGAATATTTTGGTATATTTATTCTGTCTTATTAACATTATCTTGAAATTTCAAATATTTAAATATTGTTCAAAACCGCAAGGAGATGACTTTGAAAAAAACATGCCTTTTTGGAGGCCCACTTTTTGACGGCAAAAACATTCATGATGAAGGTATAATCCTTTTTGATAAAAGCGGCATAATTTCAATAAACAATCCGCTTGCAATACATCTGGCTGATGAACTGCATGACGTTGACGGCAAATATATAATGCCTAGTCTTGTGGATCTCCATTCAGACGCCCTTGAAAAATGCATAGAAATGAGGCCCGGAGTTTTTTTTGACCAAAGATTTGCGATCCAGAATCTCGACAGAAGGCTTGCTGCCTGCGGAATAACGTCCTTTTGTCATGCCATAAGCTTTGGAGAAGGAGAAATGGGACTCAGAAGCCAAAAAGAGGCCGACAGGCTTTTAAGGCTGGTGAAGGCGTTCTCCGATTCAGGGAAAGCATGTGTAAGGCATTATGTTCATGCAAGGTATGAGATTGGAACCATAAACGGCACTGATTATGTTGAAGGCCTGCTCGATTCCGGGCTTCTTGATCTTGTCTCGATCATGGATCATACTCCTGGCCAGGGACAGTTCAGGGATCTTGAAAGCTTCGGTAATTATTACGGCAAAACCTACGCCCTGACAGAACATGAACTTGTTACAATGGTGGACAGAAAACAGAAGCGGCAGGCAGAAGGATGGGAATCAATAAGAAATCTGATAGAAAAGGTTGTGGATCAAGGAGTTCCAGTCATGAGCCATGACGACGATACCAATGCAAAAGTGGAGCTTCTTAATGCTTTGGGCGTAACTGCGTCTGAATTTCCTGTCACCATGGAAGCCGCTTTATCAGCAAGGGGAAAAGGCATGAAGGTCTTCATGGGCGCTCCCAACATGATCAGGGGCCTGTCTTCCAACGGTCATCTCACGGCGTCAGAAACAGTCAAAAACAGGTTGTGCAATGGTTTTATCAGCGACTATTACCCTGAATCCCTTGTTCAGGCTCCTTTTGTTGCGGGGAAACAGGTTGGGATAAACTTGGCCGAGGCTTTTGGACTCGCCACAAGCGGCCCAGGTGAGTATCTCAAATCTTCAGGATCAGCAGGACGGCTTGATGAAGGCACTCCGGCTGATATTATTATTGTTTCTCCATCCAATGACTGGGCATCTGTTGAACAGACATGGGTGTCCGGCGGGTGTGTTTACAGGGCTCACTGCTAAAGAATTATTATTTATAATGATGCTTTCCCTTGTACCAGTATGAGGCAGACCATTATTCATTATATTTACGCCTTGTTTTTCTGCCTTTGGTAAGCCTTGATGGTGAATCAGGTAGACGTTTTATTTTGGGAAGTTTTATTTTTACGTGCATGGCAATGAATCTCAGCATTGTTGTGAAAACAAAACTTGCCATGAATGAGTAGAAATTTGATATGCAAAGGACTGATGAAAAATAAAAGACTGCACCGCCCGCTATGGCTGCGGTTGCATAAAAGTCCTCTTTTATGACATCAGGAATTTCTCTAACAAGGATGTCTCTTATAACTCCTCCTCCTGTTGCAGTAAGTGCGCCTGAAAACATTACTCCTATCGGGCCAAGCCCAAGCGACATGGCTTTTTCAGCGCCTGTCGCAGAGAAAAGTCCCAGCCCCACTGCGTCTGCTATGAGCACAATATTCCATCTTTTTGCTATCCAGGGCGCAACAAGAAAAACCGTGAAGCCAGCCAGAATGCATACAAGCAGATAGTTCTCGTCTCTGAAAGCCATGGGAGGTGTAGTTCCTAATATGATATCCCTTGTTATTCCTCCGCCTACGCCGGTTGCGATGGAGAGAACAAGGACCCCCAGAAGATCGAGTTCATGTTTCACGGCGCGGAAAGCTCCTGAAACCGCAAAAACAAAGGTGGCCAAAATGTCGATAAAGTGAATAATCATAAAAACTTCAATAATGGATCATTGAGGAAATAGTCCACAATTAATTTGTTGGCAGGCCTTATTCAGGCTGTTTTGGGAACAGATTTGTCTGATAAATTTTAAAATGTCGCAAGGAAAGGTTTTGAAAATGATTGTAGAAGCAAGTACGGCTGCCCAGGATCAGGTTAAGGAATATTTTGGCGGTAAGGAAATTATGGCGATCAGGGTTTTTCTTGTAAGTGGTGGCTGCGCTCCTCCATATATAGCTCTTGCCCTTGATAACGCAAAGGACACAGATCTTGTTTTTGATATTTCTGGATTCAGATACATTGCTGACAAGGAGTTTTTGAAATCAGCAACTCCTGTTTTTATAGATCACGATGCTACTGGGTTCAGGATTTCATCAAACCTTGTTTTAACAGGAACGGGATGCTCCAAATGCAAAGACTCTGGCAACTGCGGCTAATTATCCTAAAATATTTATAATTGGTAAGTTTTCTAACACAGGCGGGCTTTGTTTAGCGGGCTAATCATTGACCAGCTTTGTCCATTATGAAATTCTTAACTCCATTTTATTAATACAAATTCAAGAATACATGGGAACAGGCTGCCTCGCATATCTTAAGCGTTGACTGAAAAAAGACCACGATATCTGCAAAATTATGATGGATGAACAAGGCTAAAGTGTGCTAAAAAGCGACACATGCACCTCTGAATTTATTAAGGGTGTCTCGAAAAAATAGAATTTCTGATCTCGAAGTTAAAAGTAATCAGCAGCGCCTCATTAAGAACCGAAATTTATGCACGTATAAATGAGGATTCTAATATGATGCTGACTCAGCTAATGCAAAAAAAGCAATTTTTAGGGGTAGCCTAAAGTCTTGTGCAGTTTGTATCGCCGATGTAACTCAGCCGGTAGAGTAGCTGATTCGTAATCAGCAAGCCAGCGGTTCGATTCCGCTCATCGGCTCCATTAATAATAAGGGCTTTGAAGTTTTTTGCTTCAAAGCCTTTGTTTATTTTAAGGCTGAAAGAATTGTTAGATTAGAAGATGGCACATAGTCTGATTTCCAGTTAAAAAGTGCCTTGTAGGTTAATTTGCCATCAAAACAAGGGGGGGGCGTAAGGCGGATTAGGACGCCCTTTGTCCGTAATCCGACGTTAAGCCGAGTGCCTCCGGCGGGTCGCTTTTTGTAAAAAGCTCCGCAAAAACTTTATGGTTTTGTTAGTAGGCAAAAAACTGATATTTTTAGAGTTTAAAAAATGTTAAGCCCATGAACTTTCAAATGTTACTGAGAATTGAGCATAACCACAATAAAATAAGCTCTCCCATGAAGGCCCTCGTTCTCAACAGAATAAATTTTTCTCTCTTTTTAGAGAGGCCGTCCACCCGATAAAGAATAACTGGAAAAATGAAATCAGGTTTTTCGAACTCTAAATACAGGATATCCCTGATCCACCATTTTGACGGAATAATATAAGCTCTTCACCAAGTCTTTTCAAGAACTGCATTTCCCTAAGCAAGATAGTAACTGAAATACATGCAGGGTTGTTTGAAATGACAAGGCTTCAAAAAGGCCGATTCCTGTCATTTCTCAGCAGACCGAAATTCGCGAGCAGTATAAAATACCGGATTCAGGATCAACTCAGGCATGACGTGAGCGCCCTTTTTGGCTTTTTGCGAGTCAATCAAAAACAAGAAGTTTTAATACTCATTTCTTACGAAGGGGGCATTATTTATGGATAATTATGATGGTTTCTCTCTGTTTGAGCTTCTTGTGGTGATTTCCATAATCGCAATCATGTCATGCGTGGCTGTGCCAAATTTCGTGTCATGGCGCAATTCTGCAATAGTAAGGTCTTCGGCGTTCAATATCAAGGCAGACCTTGAACGTGCAAGAATCCAGGCAATGTGCAGGAAATTTATAGTCAGGGTTGATTTTTTTCAGGACGGATACAGGGCCTTCCATGATTTTAACAATAACGGTGAAATGGATGACGGCGAGGAAGTATTTGAAAAAAAACTTGAAGGAGCATCCATTGACTCAACCGAAACCAGATTCGGGTCAAGATCATACGCCAGATTCAGCCCAAGGGGAATGCTTACTTCTGATACAACAGCGGGCGGGAGGATACTGGTAAGACTTGGTGGTAGAGAGCAGGCAATGGCAGTAAGCAGGGCCGGAAGAATCCGGTTTATTTGAATATAATTCGGAGGTTTTTATAATGATAAGGTCGCAGAAAATCAAAAATGAGCGTATGCGTCATGTCTTACTTGATCCTGCATCCGGGATTTATAGTAATTTGAGGATTCCGGCCTTTACAGGGATGATGGCAACAGTATTGCCTGTGATTTCATCAAAAACAATTGATGGGGGAAATCAGAAGGGCTTTTCCCTGATAGAAGTCATGATGGCCATGGGACTCTTGTCCATTGGTCTTCTCGCGGTGCTTTCCCTCCAGCTTTCGTCATCCCAGTTCAATACAGGCGGAAATATCACAACAATAGCGAATATGATCACCCAAAAAAGGATCGAGGAGGTTTCCATCGCAAGATTAAATGACTCGACTTCAATTCTTGGGCAGGAAACTGGCGAGGAAAGTCCGATCATAGAGGAAAATGTCGATTGTGACGGATATGAAAGCCCTTCCGGGATATTCAGAAGGCAGACTTGGGTAACCACAGATCCTGACAGTTCTTCTCTAAAAAGAATAAAAGTCTCTGTTTCATGGACCAGAAACGGCTCTCCGAAAAGTGTTACATATTCAGTTCTGACAAGGGGGAATATCGAAATATGATTATAAAAAAACTAACAGGTCATGATGGCTTTACTCTGATCGAAGTTCTTGTGACTCTGGCCATAAGCGGGATAATCATGGTTGTAGTTGTTACTGTGTTCTCTTCCATGAGCCGGAGCATGAGCGGTGAAAATGTCAGGGTCTCTCTACAGCAGGGATTAAGATCAGCAGTAAATGTAATTGCATTTGACATAAGGCAGGCCAGTCTGGATCCCTTTAAAAAGGGGGATTTCAAGATAATAAAGGCTAAAGAAGATGAAATAGAGTTCAACTCGGATATAAATGTCAATGGATACTTCGAGGCAGATGAACGCTTCAGATATTATGTTTCAAGCTCTACAAAGTCCCTTCAGTTTCAGAATAACGGAGTATCCCAGCCAATGCTTTCAAATATTGAAACCCTCAGATTTACTTTTCTGGACAAAAATGGAGACTCTCTTAATCCTGACGCCGAATCCGTCCGGAACCCTGAAAAAATAAGAGCTGTTGATATATACGTATCAGCAAATGAAAAATACTGGGGCGGATCAGGGAGTGAAAAAAGAGAATACCGTACCGTAGTCAAATGCAGGAATCTGGGGGAAATATGATGGCTTCGTAAAAAGTCAAAAACAGCGGCGGCGTCATGCCGGGCTTGATCCGGTTCAGTTATTTCACCCACTTCTGGATTCCTGCCTGCGCCGGAATGACAGAAATCAGGCTTCTTGCGGGTTCATCAAATATAAATACAGAGTAGCATTTCCGTCAGAAAAAATCTGCCTATAAAAGGAAGGGAATCATGACTATAAGAAAACTGAATGATGAAACAGGATACGTGATGGTCATAAGCCTGTGCATACTCGCGGTGCTGACCATAAGTGCGGCTGCCATATCAATGCTGTCTCAGACCGAATCCGGGATAGTAAGGAACGAAAGAATATATTTCGACAATTTTTATGAGGCTGAGTCTGCAGCTGCAAAATCCATTGATAAATATAGGGACTGGAACTCTTTGGTGGATGCCTCTCCCAGCAACGGGCATAAATTTCAACTCGAAACAGAAGGCGAATCCGGTTCCAGGTCAACAGTTGAAGTTGTCAGAATAGAAGCAGAGGAAGAAAAAACAGCTTTTACAAACGATCTTTCTGACTTTGCGACAAATGGTGTTCCAAAGATGAAGCATATCGATGACCCTTTAATTGATTCAGGAACCGGAGTTACTGGAAAGACAATGATAAGCAGATATGCCGTGACAGCTGAACCGCAGGATGGAGGCGTTCAGCTTCAGGTCGGGATATATAAATATATTCCTAACGGTGGATAGATTTAGAAGGGGGATTTCATGAAGAAAATAGTACTGAAAGCAGCCGTTTGTTTTTTGTTTCTAATATCTTATGTCCATGCTGAAGACATAGATACTATGATTCCAAAAGAGACGGACGTGATGCCCAACATCGTATTGATTCTTGATAATTCATCAACTATGGTCAGTGCAATAGAAGGACCGAAAGGTAGCTACGAAAAGTCAGTTAATTACGGCGGGCCTGCAACTCCATTTGATCAGAACAAATATTATTATGATGATACAGGCTCAATTAGTGAACTTCCTGAAAAACAAATTCCTGATCTGCAGAAGTTGGCAGGCAGGGCAATTGCCGACATGGGGCAGGAACAGCATGCCCTCAAGGAAGAGCTTGATGTAAAAGGCTTCGCGAAATCAGGGGGGATTGTCTATTATACGGGAAATTATCTGAACTGGTTTTATGAATCAAGGTTCAATTTTGCCAAAAGATCTATATACAATTTTCTTGAAACCAGAACCCACGACATAAATTTTTCAATAATAAGACCTGATGCATACCAAAGCCCGGCATCGTTCAAAGGTTATGTCCAGGATTGTGGTCAGGGGAACTGTACGCAAGTGCATATCCGGCAGATCGAAGGCCTCCCATGCCAGAGCGCCCTTGAAAGGTCCCTCCTTGAGACAAGCGCATACTTCATGGAGAAAAAGTCGATATATGAAAACAGGACATATTCAAATACAATCAGATATTGGTGTCAGCCCAATGCAGTCGTTCTGATCTCTGACGGACTTTCAAGATGGAGCGGAGGCAATTCCTTTTCATGGCCATGGGCTCCTGCAATGGATTTTGAGGATAAGGCAGTTGTTCCTGATTATCTGGATGATGTCGCAGAAAAACTTTATACAACGGATCTTGGAACAAATCATCAGGGAGTCCAGAATGTCAGAACATTCACTGCAGGATTCAGAAACCATGCCAAAGCCATATCTAAGAAAGATAACCTGATCAGCGCAGCCCAGAGGGGAGGCGGCGAGTTTACGGAACTTACGGAAGTAAATGCCCTGGAATCTTATCTGCTGAGTATAAAAAACTCCCTCGCCAATTCAACATCAGGTGGTCTGACTGTCCCCGTAAGCAATGACGCAAAAAGTTATTCAGGCGAATATGCCTATCTTTCCATGTTTAAGAAAATTACCACAGAGGAAAGATGGATTGGCAATATAAAAAAATACAGAATCCTCGATAATTCAACATTGAATACAGTGGATGTATGGACAAATAATGACTCTGACGACGCTGCCAATGGAGGAGCAAGACAGGTTCTTCTTGAATCAAGAATGGATGAGAGGAAAATATACACTAACAAAACAGCGTCCTCAAATTTTGTTGAATTCAAGAAAGAAAATTTTTCAGATGGAGAGCTTAATTCGTACAATCTTACGGAATCAATCATTGAAAATATAAGATGCGGCGGGATGTGCGTGGACGGAAAACCCGGGGCATATGCCCTTGGTGATATGATCCATTTTCTTCCCTTGGTGAACCATTACCGGACAGCAGGCGGGGCTTATGAAAAGACAAGGATATTTGCAGGTGGGAACGATGGAATGATCCACTGTTTTGATGATCTTACTGGTAAGGAAAAATGGGCTTATATTCCTGATGACCAGCTTAAAAGGCTCAGGCTGCTTACACCTGAAGGGCATCAATCTGGGTCTGTCAGTATCCATTCGAGTTTTGTGGATGGAGGAAGAACCATATATGAGGGTGGATCTGGTCAGAAATTTCTTGTTTTTGGAGAAAGAAGGGGCGGTAAGAATTATTATTCAATTAATGTGTCTGATCCTGATTCTCCTTCCCTTGCTTACAGGGTTATACTTGATACAGACAACTCATTCGGTCAGTCATGGACAAGTCCTAAGGTCGTACCAGTACTGTACGGAAACAGTCTTAGAAATATTTTCTGGATAGGTGGTGGCTATGACGAAACAAATCAGGAAAAAGAGACTGGCCCCGCGCTTGAGGACAATGTCGGCAAAGGAGTTTATTCCATTGATGCCGAATATGGGCAGAGGCTCGATATAATTTCAGGAACGAGTTTTTCTTCCATAAAAAATTGCATACTGGACCCAGTGAGCTTCAATCCCGGATTCTCTGGCGGCGATGCTGAAAATCCTGCGACCAGTGAACAGAAGAATGCAAACAGCAGAATGTATGCTTGCGACATGGGCTCAAATTTATGGGGTTTCAGAGATGACGAAATACCTGAGAATACTGTATCTGTCCGTGGCCCAGGAATCAAGGACGGCTCATGGATAATGAAAAAAATATTCTCAGCTGGTACTGATCCACAGCGAAAGGTGTTCTCAAGTCCTGAAATAGTTATGGAATCATTCATCCAGACCATTACGGACGCAAACGGTAAAATCACCGGTTATGTTACGCATAAGGGCGAATATGTTTATTTCGGCACAGGAGACAGGGAAGATCCGACCTATCTGCCTGCTGAAAATCAGGAAGAAACAAGGCAGGACAGATTTTATGCCGTCAAGAATTACTGGCTCAAAGGAGACGATACTCCGGCTACTGAAAGCGATCTTCTTGACGTGACCGCAGACAGAATTCAGATGCAGGATGATCAGGCAGAGAAAGACACCCTTTTGTCGTTCGGCAATAGGGGCTGGTATATCAGGCTGGAAAATCCTGGCGAAAAAGTTGTCTGTTCTCCCCTCGCATATAACGGGATGCTGTTTTTCACAACCTATACCCCTTCGGATGATGATGATGATCCTGGCAGAAGGGGCAAGTGCCACAGATACCGTCACAGATATCGTTACCAGGAAGAAAATGGGAATGGCAGCGGGAGGGGGGACAATGCGAACCAGAGCGCTAATGGGGACAGAGGTGGACATGGTGACGGTCAAGGCAACGATCCCTGTCAGGGTGCTGATGATGCCGGAATCGCACGTCTTTACTGTCTTAATTATAAAACAGGTGAGGCTGTTCTTGATCTTGACAGCGCGTCAAGCACAAAAAAGCAGGGGGCAGGCAGGAGGAATAGGAATGGTAATGATGAAAACCAGGATAATGGCGAACAATCTGTTGGGCTTCACAAGAATGACCGATGCACCGTGATTGGGTCAGGAATTCCTGGTGAGCCTCAGCTGTTTTTCCCCAAGACAGGTGGCACCCAGGTACTTGTTGGGGTAAATAACAATATGAAAGCCTTTAGCCTGCCAGTGCATGATATGCATGTGTTTTACTGGAGAGAGAAACAGTAAGGGCTGACCGAAGTTTCTCAATAATGATGGGGTCGCAAAAAAGTCAAAAAAGACGGTGATGTTATGCCTGACTTGATTTGATATTTAGTATTTTTAGGTGTTTATGGATTTGGGCTCCCTGTTTTCACCTGGGTAGGCCCGCCGGAATGACGGAAATCAGACTTTTTGCGACCTTGTCAAATTTCAATATTTAAAAGAAATATAGCTTTTAAAATTCAGGCTAACGATCCAAAACCTCCCTGACTTTTTGAGCCAGAGCTACCACAGAAAAAGGTTTTTGAATGAAATTAAAGTTTTCTTCTATAAAGCCTTTCTGCGCGATAAACTGAGGTGTATAACCTGACATAAAAATGGTTTTCAGATCGGGTATTATTTTGTGTATTTTTTTCTGAAGATCTACGCCAGTCATTCCCGGCATGACCATATCAGAAAGGAAAAGATTTATTTCCCCTTTATGTGTTTCAGCTATCAGGCATGCGTCGCCGGGTGTTTTGGCCTCAAACACTTTATATCCATAAACAGATAGGATTTTTTTAGCCATGGCCAGAACAATTTCCTCATCTTCAACAACAAGTATGGTTTCTTTCCCATTTAGATTTGAGGTTTGTTCCTTTTCAATTTTTTCAGTAGCCTCGCCATAAAATCTTGGAATATATATCTTGAACGTAGTTCCTATTCCTGGCTCGCTGTAAACATTTACGAAGCCTTCATTCTGCTTCACTATCCCATATACGGTTGCAAGTCCCAGTCCTGTCCCCAAGTTTTCCTTTGTTGTAAAAAAAGGCTCGAATATATGTTCAATTGTTTCAGCGTCCATGCCTTTTCCTGTATCCGCCACAGAAATCATGACATACTCTCCCTGTGCGATAATAGAATCCTCTGCAACATGGTCAACATTTGCAGTTTCTATTGTAATAATTCCCCCGCTTGAAATGGCGTCCCTTGCATTTACAGTCAGATTGACAAGGATCTGATCCATCTGACTTGTGTCAATTTTTATGTTCCAAAGGCCTGCACCTGGGAAGAACTTGACGTTGATATCTTCTCCTATCAATCTACCCAACATTTTAAGTCGGTTTTCGATAAGACTGTTCAGGCTTGTCGCAACCGGTAAGATGGGTTGTTTACGCGAAAAGGCCAGAAGCTGTCTTGTAAGATCAGCAGATCGCTCTCCTGCGTTTATGATTTGAAGAACATCATTATAAAGCGGATCAAGTGGATTCAGGCGAGTCAAGGCCATATCTGCATAGCCAATAATTATGCTGAGCATGTTGTTGAAGTCATGCGCAACGCCTCCTGCAAGCCTTCCTATTGCTTCCATTTTTTGGGATTGATGCAGCCGGGATTCCAAATCTTTTTCAGTTTTTTCAGCGTGTATCCGCTCGGTTATGTCCCTTATAATCCCTATGAAACCTTTCAGAATACCTTTTTCGGCCATTAAATAAAAAATATTGACCTCTCCCGGGAAAACAGCCCCGTTCTTTTTCTTGAAATCGACCTTATATAAGAAACGGTAATCTGCTATATATTTTTTAAACTCGTTTTCCACTTGTCTTAATGCTTCGTCATTTGCAAAAAACATAAATGTTTCTTTCCCTATAATGTCTTCCAGGGAATAACCAAAAAGATCAACAAAGGCCGGATTGCAGTCAATTACTGCTCTTTTTGTGTCCACGACTACAATAGCATCCCGGATGCTATTAAAAAGGAATCTGTATCTTGTTTCACTCTGTTTCAGGATTTCCTCCGCCTTTTGCCTATCCTGAACCTCTTTTTCTAATTCCAGCATCTTCTGCTCAAGCTTTCTAACCAGGCGTTGATTGTAAAGTTTGAGAATTTCCTCTTCATGAGCTGATTCTGTGGCTAAAACTATTTCCTTGCTTCTGGCAATTGTCATAACATCCCGGACAGCCCCCATAATTACATCCGGCTCACAGGGTTTTTGAATAAACCGGTCTGCTCCGATCTTGAGAGCAAACAGTTCATCCTGGGGGCCGGTATAAGTGGCTGTATAGAAGATAAAAGGGATATGGCATAGTTTTTCATTTGCCCTGACTCTTCGGCACAGCTCAAATCCATCCATGACCGGCATGAGGATATCACTGATTATCAGGTCAACTCCGCCTGACTCAAGACGCTCAAGTGCCTCCGCGCCATTCGGGACAGACTGGACATCATATCCATTCCCCTTGAACAGAACTTCCAGCAGATACAAATTCTCATCTCTGTCATCAACAATGAGGATATTCATAATATTTTTCCCCTTATTCTTTCGACAAATACCGAATAATTTCTGCCACGAATGTCTCAGGATTTATGGGCTTTTCAATATAACCTGTCGCTCCTGCCGCCAAAATATGTTCCCTGTCTCCAACCATTGCATAGGATGTTACGGCGATGATCGGCACTCCATCAAGCTCTTCGTGCTTTTTAAGCTCTGCGGCAACCGCATATCCGTCCATTTCAGGCAACTGGATATCCAGTAGAATACCAATAGGTTTGTGAAGCAGAGCCATTTTTATTCCTGCCCTGCCATCTTCCGCACCAATGATTGTAAAACCATTTTTTTCAAGCAAGAAACGCATCAGATAGAAATTCTGTTCGTTATCTTCAATAATAAGCAGAGTGTCGTTCATGACAAATCTCCTGTTTGTAAAGGGATGCGCACGGTAAAGGTGCTGCCATGCTCCCATCGGCTTTCCACGCTTATGGAACCGCCCATAATTTCTATAATTTTTTTGCATATTGAAAGGCCAAGCCCTGTTCCTTCCCGTTTTCTTGAAAGACCACTATCAATCTGGTGGAACGGTTGAAACAGGTTGGGAATTTCCTCAGGCTGCATGCCTATGCCAGTGTCTGAAAATGAAAGGATATAATGATTATTGTCCATACGGCATGAAACGCAGACATGCCCTTTTTCCGTAAATTTGACCGCGTTGTTGAGCAGATTTAGAATGATCTGTTCCAAACGGCGCTGATCAGTATTAATCGTCCCGATATTATCTGCGATATCAAGTTTAAGTTCTATCCCTTTTTTTTCGGCCAGAGGTGATACTATTTTAACAATTTTTTCAAGTGACGCTCTCAGGTCAACAGATACACATGCAAGATCAAGCTGACCTGCTTCAATTTTGGAAATATCCAGAACATCGTTGATAAGGGATAAAAGATGGCGTGCGCTGTTTTGCACCATGGACATCTGTTTGTTCTGTTCAGGATTCAACGGGCCTGCAAGCCCCTGGAGCATTATACCCGTAAACCCGATGATGGAGTTCAGCGGCGTTCTCAATTCGTGGGACATGGTTGCCAGAAATGCGGACTTGATTCTGTCGGCTGCCTTAGCTTTTTCCATTGCCGCAGCCAGCTCTTCGGTGCGCTTTGTTATACGTTCTTCTATTTCCTGGTTTATTTTCTGAAGCTCCCGCGTGCGTGCATTAATCTGATACTTTAGGAAAAAGCTTCCCACAATGCTCAGAACCAGTGCTATGCCGACAGTTAAGCCAACGATTTGTACCCATGCCGGTAATTTGAATTTAACATCTTCAGATGTCCATCGTTTCACAGACTCATAATACACAGATTGTGAGTCTTTTTTTATATCAGAAAGATAGCTATCAATTATATCAAGAAGCTGCTTCGGCGTGTTTTGAGAGGCCGCAAAAAAAAGATCTGATGGATCAAAAATAACTGTTGTATCTTCAAGTCCGTACTTTTTGGCTTGCATCAGTCCGAAAAAACGGTTGGTAATACCTGCGTCTGCTTCACCTTTGGCTATAATTTCAAACATGGTTTTGTAATCAGGAACAAAAACAAGGCTTATATTCAGGCCAAAGCTGCCTGCAAGTTTGGCAAAAGCGGTCTGTTGTACTGAACCATCAAGAACCGCCACTTTTTTCTTGTCCAGATCAAGAATTGACTGGATTTTGGCGCCACTTGCAGAATAAACCTGGGACCACGAAGACAAGACAGGCACCTTGTGGAAGAAAAATTTTTTCTCCCTCTCTGCATTGTAGGCGACATCTGGCATAAGATCAATTTCCCCTTTTGACAGGCGATCAAGGCCTTCTGCCCATGTTCCGGAAATATAAACCAGATTCCAGCCTTCTTCCCTGGCTATATATTCAATGATATCAATAAAAATACCTGACGGATTTCCTGAATCTGCTGTGAAAACCTTGGGCGCATTTTCATAGACACCTACTTTCACAACCCGCTCATCTGCTCCTGCATAAGCAGCTTCATGGAATAAAAAAATCAGAAATACGATGAACTGGCTAAAAAAAAATCGGCCGAGACAAGATGGCTTATTATCCTTTATCATTCTGTTCACCCCGCTAAATTATGGGAAGGCTGGTTGTAGGTTGCCGAGAAATGAGGGAGCTGGAACTATGTCGGTTAGGCCGGGATAATCTAACCCGTAGCCTCGCAAAAAACGTGCATAAACCTGAAGTTGAGGTTATAAGCTTCGATAATACAGTAGTTTAGCCATATATCTTATACTAAGCCTGATGGTCTCGTAAAAAGTCAAAAAAGGCGTCGGTGACATGCCGGACTTGATCCGGTATCCAGTGTTTTCACCTACTTCTGTTTCCCGGTCTGCGCCGGAATGATTCTGGAAGCCAGACTTTTTGGATATTATATCACAGTTGACGGATTTAAAAAAAGCCCAAAGATATAAAATCCTGAAAATATTAAATATTGTTATTGAAATCCTCGCTTCTATTTAACTGAAGAACGGTTTACAGGCTCTTAAGGGGTCACTCTGGGCTCTGTTAAGTTAAGGCATAGAAGGCTCAGGCTTTTGTCAGCCCCTCGCGTATGGCAAGTTTCACAAGATCGGCTATGCTTCTCATTTCTAACTTATCCATTATTCCTTTTCTTCTCGTTTCAACTGTTTTGATACTGATGTTAAGCTTTGATGCGATCTCTTTCGTGGATTTCCCTTCGGCTATCAGCTGGAGCACTTCTCTTTCCCTGCCTGAAAGTACTTCAATTCCAGAACGAACTGTATCTTCTGAGATATGGACATAATCCGAAACCAGATGAGATGCAATTTGGGGACTTATGTAAACTCCGCCTGACAGAACCGAGTTGACCGCTGTTATCAGTTCCTGGAATGCGCATTCTTTCAGGAGATAGCCCGATGCCCCGGCCTTTAGCATCCCAAGCACAAATCTTTTGTCAGAGTGCATGGAAAGGGCAATAACCCTTACATCCGAAAATTCGTCGCGTATGCTTCTTGCCGTATCTATTCCGTTAAGTTCAGGCATGGCTATATCCATAATCACAAGATCAGGTTTTTTCTGTCTCATCATTTTAAGAATCTGACGACCATTTTCAGCTTCTCCTATAACCTTTATGTCATCCTGGGTTTGAAGCATGGCTCTCAGCCCTTCCCTTACTATCTCATGATCATCTGCAAGCATAACTGTCGGCATTGTTTATTCCTGATATTTTTGACTGATTAGGCAGTTGGTACAATTATGGTTATTTTACTTCCCCTTCCTTCACCGGAGACCACTGATATTCTTCCTCCTGAATGGGAAAGTCTTTCTGTTATGCTGAAAAGTCCGAATCCTTTGCTATGGCTTTGTAATGAGGCTGGGCGATAATCAAAACCCTTCCCGTTGTCTTCAACAAAAAGGATTAGCTTTTTTTCTGTCATGGTAAGACCAATTCTGATAATGGATGCCTCTGCATGTTTGAAGGCATTGAACACCAGTTCTTTTGCGGCCTGAAAAGCCGTTATTTTTATGGTTTCATCAATTTCCACCGTAAAATTATTTTTTTCAAATATCACTGTTAAGCCGTATTCGTTTTCCGCATATTCGGCAAGCCATTCGAGACCTGCGGTAAGGCCAAGTTCATGCAGCACAGGCGGGCTTAGCCTGAATGTGAAATCCCTTGTGTCACTTATTGCCTGTTCAAGCATGGAACTTATTGATGTCGTATTTTTTCGAATCTCTTCATCCTCGGCCTTCTTTGAAACAAGGTCCACTTTCATCTTAGCGACAGTGAGGGTCTGGCCTATGCAGTCATGGAGCCCTGTTGCTATTTTTCGTCTTTCCCTTTCTTCGGCTATTGTCAGTTCTGACGTCATGCGGATCAATTTTTCATGATATATTCTAAGGGAAACCTCGCTTTTCAGTCTTTCTTCAATTTCTTCCATCAGCTTTTGGTTCGTAGCGATGAGTTTTCTGGTCCTTTCAAGAACTTTTTCTTCTAAATTCTGCTTTGCTTTTTTCAGTTTTTCTTCAGTTTCGATTCTACGAGCAACTTCTGTTTTTAGTTTTTCATTGAGAGCCTCAAGTTTTCTTGTTCTTCCTTCTACTCTTTTTTCAAGCTCTGTGTGGGTTTCTCTCAGTTCATTCAGCATTGATGCAAACGCGCCGTAAAGCAGGCCTATTTCTCCATCACCATCATATCCTGAAACTGGAATGAACTGCCCGGTTTCCCTTATCTCCAATGCGTGAACAGTCAGTCTTTTTATAGGTATTATTATACTTGTTCGCATCATTGACAGTAGTGCGATTGAGAGAAAGCTGCCTGCCAATAAAGTCATAAAAATCGACTCTTTAATAATGGTATCGCCCCTTGTTGCTATGTTCCTGAAATACTTTATCGTGATTTTTATTATATGATTCCCATGGATGTCAGGGTATGTCCCGGAGACTTTCAGAAATGATGTGCTGTCATTTTCTTCTGCCGCCGATTTTTCTTCTGTAATAATGTCAAGCTTCATGTCAGTAGATGTTTGGGCCGCAAGCTGTGAGATGTATTCATCATCAACGACTCTTCCCATTACAAGAGTTCCATGCACCGGTCCTTCCCTGTCGCTTGTTATTATCGGCCTGCAGGAAATAATAAATAATCTTGAATCTATTTTGGATATGCCTCTTATATATCCTGCCTTGTTGTTTACCAAAAAATGGCGAGTGTCTCCGAGAGTGAATGCTGGCTGTGGCTTTTCATTTTTCATGCTGACGAAATTTCCCCACTCTTTTGTGCCGTCAGCGTTAAGAAACCAGATGAGATTTATTCTGTTGTCAGTAAACGTCTTTAAAAGGAGGTTGGTTTCTATGTATTCGTTTTTATTTGTATTTTTCATGAATTTGCATGAATCATCCCATGCAGCCCAATCATTGGTGGTCTGGTCAAGGTTTTTTATTTCCCTGTCCAGCGCAGCCATGCACCTGTCAAGATTCTTTTTTGCTTCTTCTCTTTCTATCGTCAGAAACTGGGGGAGGATATAAAGTCTGTGAATTCCATAATCAATGGCACCATATAGAACGAAAAATATACCAAGAATAATCAAAGCTTTCGTTCGCAGAGACATTGTATAACCTGTTTTGATGTAAAATCAGATGTGTAGTGATCTGTTTTGTCTGTATTCGCTGTTTTAGCGGATATAAAATCAGTAATTCATATTGTTGTCAATTTAATTAACGTAAGAATAATAATAAAATGGTGCTTTTGTGATATGTGATGTTCGATGAGTGCTTTTTTGAGCGGCGGGTTTTTGAAATAAGATCCTTGAGGCACTTCAAAAATGCTACAATTTTATTGTAATAACAAGTTGAGCCTGTTTTTTGCGAGACCATCAAAAACGGGATTAGTTTTGAGAAAGAAAATAATTCTGACGGACTCGCAAAAAGTCAAAAAATTGCTTTAGCGTCATGCCGGACTTGATCAGGCATCTTTGTGATTTTAGCCGCTTCTGGATTCCGACCTGCACCGGAATGACGGTAATCAGGGTTTTTGCGACCTTGCCAATTTTGATATTTTTTTGAATCTATGGAGCCTGCATTATCTCATTTATTTTTTCTGAAAGAGCTTTGACGTTAAAGGGCTTTTGAATAAACCCAGAAATTCCTGATTCATAAAGCTTTTCTGATATCTCTTCTCCGCTGTATCCGCTTGAAATAATGACCTTGATATCCGGCCTGATTTTTTTGAGCTCCTGCAAAGTCTCTTCCCCGCTAAGACCTGGCATGGTAAGGTCAAGGAGAACAAGGTCGATTCTGTCATGAGATTCTGTGAATGTTTTTATGGCCTCAAAGCCATCTTTAGCAGTAATGGCGTAGAGTCCGAGCATTTCAAGCATTTCTGCAGCCACGGTTCGGATTGTTTCTTCATCATCAACAACAAGAGCAAATCCTTCTTTGGGCTTTTCTAATAACACCCCGTTTTCCGAGACCTTCTTTTCTGTTGCAGTTTCCGATACAGGGAAGAAAATTCTGAATATGCTTCCTTTCCCAGGTTCGCTTTTGATTTCTATTCCGCCGTTATGGCCTTTGACAATTCCAAGAACAGCAGCCATTCCAAGACCTCTGCCCGTAAATTTTGTGGTGAAAAAAGGTTCAAATATTCTGCTTGCTGTTTCAGGACTCATTCCGCATCCCGAGTCAGATACTTCAAGAAAAATATAAAGACCCTCAGGAAGTTTTTCTCCCAATGAAATCTCGATCAGGAAATCTCCTGCACAGTACAATGACCCTGTATTGATCATTACAGTTCCGCTTTTTTCTTCTATGGCATCTGATGCGTTTGTAACCAGATTCATAAGTATTTGTCTGATCTGCGTCGGATCACCTTTAATGGAAGGCAGGTCTTTTGCCGAATTAACTGTAAGAGAGGCTTTTTTTGAAATAGATGCCTTGAAGAGCTGGGCCATATTCTGAATAATTTCATCAAGATTAATGTCTTCAATAATGAATTTGCCCCTGCCGGAGTAGGCGAGCATTTGTCTGCATAAATCAGAGGCTCTCTGTGCGGATCTTTCAATCTCGGCAAGGCTGTCCCTGGCAGGTGAAGCAGGTGGAAGTTTTATGAGCGCTATATCCGCATTTCCAAGTATGGAAGTCAGGATGTTGTTGAAATCATGTGCAATTCCTCCGGCAAGAATGCCTAAGCTTTCAAGTTTCTGGACGTGGAGCATTTTTCTTTCAATTTCAAGTCTGTCAGCTTCAGCCTTTTTTCGATTTGTTATATCCTCAAAAACAGTGGCGAACTGACCTGCTTTTGGTGATACCACAGATATGGAGAAGTATTTGCTCAAAGGCTTGAAAAAAGTTTCAAAAGTATATGGAACGCGTGTTTTGGCTACGTTTTCAAATTCTATTAAAAAAGGGGGCTCATGCGTTTTGTAGATAACTCTGCCCGTTTTACCTATAACTTCATTATAATTGATTCCGACATGTTTTGAGTATGCGGGATTTGCATCAATGATCCGATAGTCTTCTGCCACGCCATTTTCGTTAAAAATAATCTCATGGAGGGCAACTCCTTCAGTCATATTATTAAAAAGAGCCCTGAATTTTTCTTCGTTTTCTCTTAAGGCCTCTTCAGTCATTTTCTTTTCTGTGATGTCAAGAAACAGCCCATTGAAAACAAGCTCTCCATTTCTTTCTACAGGAATTGAAATGCCTTTGAACCAGAGGCTCAGTCCATCCGGCCTGATGAATTTGCCTTCAAAATCCCATTTGCGTTTATTTTTTACCGCCTCTTCAATTGAGGAAATGAACGCTTCCTTGTGATCATTATGGACGCATTCCAAAAAGACTTTGAAAGAGGCTTTTATATCTGAATCATCAATGTCAAATATCTCTTTTGCCCTGTCGCTGATGTAATAGATTCCCATGCTTCCGTCCTGCCTTGCGTAGAACTGAAAAATAACTCCGGGCAGATTTTCCGCAAGTCCACTGAGTTGTTCTTCCCTTTCGCGCAGGATATTTTCTGTTTGTTTCTGTTCTGTGATATCCCTGAAATACCAGGCTCTTCCGTAGTATTTTCCTGTGCTTCCGAACATTGACGCCGAATATCGGTCAAGAATCCTGCCGTCATTAAGCTCTATTTCATCCCTGGCTTTTTCATCAGGGTGCGCATATAGATATTTTACCCTCTCAATGAATTTTTCCGGGGCTTTCAGCTTGTTTATGACATGGCCAAGAGCCTCTTCGTCTGAAGCAGAATTCATTATGCCTTCAGGTATTCCCCATATTTCTGAGAACCTTTTGTTGGACATGATTATTTTCGACTCTGAATCGACAATAAGAATGCCGTCGATCGTAGTTTCCATTTCCGTTGTCAGTAGGGCATTCCTGAATTCTTTTTCTTCCTCTGCCATTCTGTGTTCTGTAATATCCTCGCCAATAATAACAGCTCCGTCACATTTTGTTCCGGAGTCATAAATGGGCGCGCAGTTCCACCTCAAGAGTCTGTCCTTGCCTGATCTTATTCGGATTTTGCTATAGCGTACGGATGCATTGCAGCTTCTTTTGCTTGTAACTGTATCAATAAAATATTCTTTTGCATCTTCCTGTCCAGGAAGGAAGTTTTTGAACCAGTCGCAACCGGATATCTCATCGGATCTCCAGCCGGTCATTCTGGCAAAATTGCTGTTGCTGAATGTTATTTTGCCATTTTCATCAAGCATTATGAAAATTAGCAGGCCTTCTTCAAAAAGCTGGCGGAGACTGCTCTTTGAATGTTCAAAGGCCTGATCCGCCGCCTTTCTTTCGGAAATATCCCTTACTACAGCAAGTACAGCTTGATTTTCTCCCGAAGAGAATTCTTTCAAAGATACCTCTGTCCAGAAACTGTTTCCGTCTTTATTTCTGCAAAGTTTTTCAAATGTTTGTTTTCCTTCTTTCAATGTATGGAAAATCTTTAACCATGCGTCTTGGTTTGTAAACTGCATAATGGCATCTGGCTGGTTTTTTGAGTCAAAGGACAGAAATTCCTCTCTGCCATATCCGAACATCATGGTCGCTGTGTCGTTAACATCCAGTATTTTTCCCGTATCTGAATCGTGGATGAAAATTGCTTCGCTTGTGGCATTGAATATGGATAAGTGAGTTTGTACTGATTTTTTCAGCTTAGCTTCAAAAATATCAAAGGAGATAATGAATATTCCAATTGCCGAAGCTGATTCGAGTATGGTGCTGAGTGTGAATTTCCATGGTATGAACCATGAGATATTAAGAAGATATGGACTGCAAACCGTGAAAATACCTATAAGAATGAAGGCTAAACCAGTTGCGAGAGCGCTCGCCTTTGCACTGCCCATGGCGTTTATGATTGTAAAGCCGGTGAATATATAAATCGCAGCAAGCACAGCACCGGCAGGAACTGCCATAAAAAGGAATTGCGCACCAGATGCTTTTGCAATAATTAGCCATAGTATTCCTGTCGCGGCAAGGGTTGTCCATGCTCTTGAAATTGGTTTTCCCATAAGATAAGATGTGCCATGAAGCAGTAAAACCCCGCTTGCGATTGAAGTAATATTGGCCAAAATTATCTGCAGGCCTGATGGCTCAGTTTTTCCTGTTAATTCGAAAATGAATTTGAATGAATTGATCAGCCAGGCCGAAGCCAATAATAAGAAAGCGTTTTCCCTGTATGCGCGGTAAAGGTAGAAAAAAAAGAAAAAAAGAACAAGACTTCCGGTAAGGCACACAGTTATTGATGGTAATAACCAGTTCATGATTTTACCCCATCTTAAGTTTTGTCATAAGGCCTGAATTCAGGTGGACAGGCAAGTATGGCTTAAAACAGGTAGCGGAATTCTACATCAAAAATTTGATTCTGCCATACGCCAGTATTCAGATAGGCTTATCGTGCTTTTGTTTGTGAAAAGAAATTAGTGTTAATTTCTTGCCCAATAAGGTGTCGGTGGTATTATTTTTTTTAGTATACAATTTTTAAAGCGCTTTTTTCCAGAAAAAAATCAGACAAATACCATTTCAGGATAAACATCTTGATATAAGCTTTTCCTCGTCCTATATTGCTCTAATTCGCATATTCTGCAGGGACTGTTTTTTTGCACACTCAAACCCTGATGGACTCGCAAAAAGACAGAAAAGTGCTTCATTATCATTCCGGACTTGATCAGGTATTTTTTTTGTATTTTCAGGTGCTTCTGGATTCCGGCCTGCGCCGGAATGACGAGAATCGGAGCTCTTGCGATCTTGTCAACGCTACTTTTTTTTTCTGAAATTATGCCCTTTCAAAAAAATGGTTTTTGATTTGTTCAAGGTTATTTATTTGCAAACCTTATGTTCAGATATGGAGAAATCATGAAGACTTTTTTTGCCAGCCCCCACAGATCAGATTTTCAGGTTCTTGAAAGAGATCTTGATCTGATTTCCCAGAATCCTGTCATTGATGGCCTGATGAATTTTGTGAGCGGGCTTTTTGCAGTGCTTAACCAGGATCGTCAGGTCATTGCTTTGAATAATTCCTTTTTTGAGCTCATAGGTATTGAAGATACTTCTAAGTTTTTTGGCCTCAGGCTTGGTGAGGTTGTGGACTGTATTCATTCCCGCGACATGCCCGGCGGATGCGGAACCTCAAGATTCTGCTCAAGTTGCGGCGCAGCTATTTCAATGGTTGCGGTGCTTGGTCGGAATAAGGCTGACGAGCGCACGTGTGCGCTTGAGGTTATGAGGGGTGACAGGGTTGTAGATTTATTTCTGAGTATCAAATGCTGTCCGCTTGATATTGGCGGAAGAAGATTTCTTCTTCTTTTTGTTCAGGACATCAGCAAGGAACAACAGCTTTTTAATCTTAAAAAAGTTTTTTTTCATGACATCAGCAATACTCTTGTGGGGCTTCTCGGAAGATGTGAACTCCTTCTCCATGATCATCTTAATACTGCACAACAAGATTTGAAGGAAATTTACGATTTCTCTCTGCGTATAGCTAGTGAGATAGCAATACAAAAAAAATTTTTCTCTGAAGATTCGTGCATTCCAAATCCGGTTTACTGTGATATTTCAGCGGAAATGATCCTTGATGAGCTTAAAACAATTTATAAAAAACATACCGCCGTAAACAATAAAAAACTGGTCTTTAAGGCGTTTGATAAAGATACTATTTTAAGGACAGATCGTTCTCTCCTCTTAAGAATCCTGTGCAACATGATTACAAATGCCCTTGAAGCAACAGATTCTGACGATGAGGTAAGGGTGTTTTTTGAAGTGGATGAAAGGAAGATCGCTTTTTCAGTATGGAACAGATCGTTTATACCGGAAAATATTTCACAGAGAATATTTCAACGTAATTTCAGCACAAAGAAAGGTCTGGAAAGAGGGCTTGGGACATATTCCATGAAGTTTTTCGGGGAAACAATACTGAACGGGATCGTAAGCTTCAAAACCTCTGAGAATAAAGGAACTGTTTTTAGTCTTGCCCTGGATATCTTATGATTTTGCAAAAAAAACGCTCGGCTGATCTTCGATCATTTTTTGACTGACTTCAGTCATGTATGAATATCGCTGGACTCGCAAATAGACAGAAAAGTGCTTCATCATCATTCCTGACTTGATCAGGCTCTTTGTATTTTCAGGCACTTCTGGATTCCAGTCTGCGCCTAAATGACGGGAACTGGACTTTTTGCGGCATTGTCATTTATAAGCCCCTGTTTTTTCTGCCAGCTGTCAAAGAGAGTCTGATTACTCCCCTGTATTATTGGATTTAAAGACTTTTCTGGCTATCTGATCTTGGTCGTTTTATTTATAAGTTAGTCTAATCTATTTTTATTTCCATTCTTTAATTTTATGCTTGACCTCTAAGTGCCTATTATATATTTTAAGCTCACTTGATTGAGCTTAATAATTTAGTCTAACCAAAAACAGGTGCTTTATGGATATTGTGTGTTTAAGAAAACTGAAGGTGAATGAAAAGGCTGTTATAAGCGCTGTTAAGGCCGAGGGTGAGCTTGGCAGAAGAATAAGGGCCATGGGCCTTGTTCCGAATACAGAGATTAAAGTGATTGGTGAAGCTCCGCTTAAGGATCCTGTGGCTCTGAGGTTGAAAGGATTTACCCTGACCCTTAGAAACAGTGAGGCTGATTATATTTTTGTAGAGCAAGGCAAATCTTAAGCATTAAAAATACAAGGTGTTCAATGAAACAGAATTATGAATTCGCCCTTGCCGGAAACCCAAATGCCGGTAAAACCACAATGTTTAATACTCTCACCGGAGGTCGGCAAAGAGTTGGAAATTATCCCGGCGTTACTGTAGAAAAACGCGAAGGATCAATGCGTTTTGGTTCGGACGATCTTAATATTGTCGATCTTCCAGGAACTTATTCGCTTACGGCCTATACACAGGAAGAGTTGGTCTCAAGAACCTATCTTGTTGATTCCAAGCCAGGCTGTGTAATCAATATAGTTGATGCAACAAACCTTGAGAGAAATCTTTATCTGACAGTACAGCTTCTTGAGCTTGGATCTCCGCTTGTGGTCGCTCTTAATATGATGGACGAGGTAAGAAAGCAGGGCAGGCACATAAATACAAGTCTTCTTTCACACCACCTTCGCGCTCCTGCGATTGAAACCGTTGCAAGAACAGGAGAAGGCAAGGATGATATGATAACCGCTGCCATGAAAATGAGTTGTGACAGGCAGGGGGCTCTGAATCCTCTTGTTATAACCTATGGCCCTGATCTTGATCCTGTAATTACCCAGATTGCAGACATGATTGAAGATTTGAAATTATGCGATGGACGTTTTCCTTCAAGATGGCTTGCAATCAAATATCTTGAGGGCGATGACCAGATTCTGGATATTGTGACAAAAGCCGGAGAAAAATCTGAAGCCATTAAAAAACTCGCGGAAAAAACAGCAAAGCATTGCAAGGACACTCTTGGAATATATCCAGAATCCCTGATTGCAGACTACAGATACGGATTCATTGCATCCATTCTGAAAGATGGAGTTATGGCGGATGATTCGGCCCTAGATAGGGTGATCCTTTCTGACAGGATTGACGCCCTGCTAACAAACCGGTTTTTCGGGCCAGTCATAATGCTTATGGTTTTATATGCCATGTTTGCAATCACCTTCAAGCTCGGGGCCGCACCAATGGGCTGGCTTGAGGCTTTGTTCGGATGGCTTGGGGATACGGTTGCGTCCATAATGCCTGATGGTGATCTCGAATCCCTTGTTGTTTCAGGGGTTATTGGCGGCGTAGGCGGTGTTCTTGGCTTTGTTCCTCTGATTATAATCATGTTCATGATGGTAACTTTTCTTGAAGACTCCGGCTATATGGCCAGAATGGCTTATATGATGGACAGGGTTCTCAGGATTTTCGGCCTTCATGGCTCCTCTGTAATGCCCCTGATAATCGCAGGAGGAATTCCTGGAGGATGCGCAGTTCCAGGCGTAATGGCGAGCCGCATATTAAGGAGTCCCAAGGAAAAACTTGCCACCCTTCTTGTCGTGCCATTCATGAACTGCGGAGCAAAGGTTCCTGTTTTCATTCTGATCTGCGGAGCCTTTTTTGGCGAAAAAGCAGCGCTTGCAATGTTCGGGGCTACTATCACAAGTTGGATTTTTGCCCTTCTTGCAGCAAGGTTTTTAAGATCGACCTTGATCCGCGGAGATGCGACTCCTTTTTTGATGGAGCTTCCTCCTTACAGGCTTCCAACTTTTAAAGGCCTGATTATTCATACTTGGGAAAGAGCGTGGCAGTATATAAAAAAGGCTGGAACAGTAATACTTGGTCTTTCCGTGATAATATGGGCAGGGATGACATATCCCGGATTGGATGAGGCTCAGAAGGCCGGTTTTGAAACTAAAAAATCTGAAATTCAGACCAAGATCAGTTCTGTCTCTGATAATGACGAAAAAGCCGGGCTTGAAGCAAAGCTTGAAGAAATATCAGCTGAGGAATCCATGAAGACTCTGAGGGTGTCTTATGCAGGAATGCTTGGACAGGCTCTTGAGCCGATATCAAAACTTGCCGGTTTTGACTGGCGCGTGAATATTGCGCTGATAGGCGGTTTTGCGGCCAAGGAAGTAATCGTATCATCCCTTGGTACAGCCTATTCAATGGGAAATGTTGACGCAGAACATTCTGAAGGCCTTGGAAAAAGGCTCGCGTCTGATCCTGGCTGGAATGTTGCTGTGGCGCTTGCTCTTATGATTTTTGTTATGCTTTATTCTCCGTGCTTTGTAACAGTGGTCGCAATTGCAAAGGAAGCTTCCAGAAAATGGGCTGCCTTCAGCATGGTTTTTAACACTACGGTTGCATTTGTTTTTTCAGTGGCTGTCTATAATATAGGTATGTGGCTTTTTGTGTGAGCCTTAGGTTTTTTTTGTAACCTTAATCATGAAAAAAACAAAAATTTTGGCTATTTTCCTCTCAAGGGAACATAGCCAAAATTATAATATTGCTCCGGTGGCATAATATATAAATTTTTGATTCTACGTTATTGCATGATTTAGAAGGAATCACGCTTCAGGTTTTTTATATGTTTAATCACCGGATCAATATCTTTATCTGAGCAAATTCTGCTTACGTGTTCCAATTCCGTCGCTTCTGCTATCAGAGCGATTATTATACGCCCAATTGCCAAGGGAAAGCGGATTCCCGAGTTTGATCCTCTGGTGTCCATGTCTTTGAGAGACTGTCTGTATCCTTCACAAGTGAAAGCTTCTTTATGAATCTCAACACTGGCAGCAGCCCCGTATTTGAAGTCAGGTTTTTACCCGTCAGTACCGCCTTAATTTTTGCCTTGGTAGCCGCCTTTTTACATGTTATCTTCTGCATGAAAAAGGTGATATCTGCATGTTGCTTGATTGGCCTCTAACAAATAGTGAATATTACCTTTTTTATATGACACCTATTGAAATCCTTCGTTTGCAGGATTTAAGTTTGTACAAGAAAAGTATTGATTGTCTTGGCAGACTCCATTGGAAAAAGTTTTATCTTATAAAAAAATGCTGAAAACAGGGATTGTCATGATAGAGAATATCATTCTGGGTTTTTTGATGGAAAAAAACCTTACAGGCTATGACATCAAAAAAGCCATGGAGAAAAGCACCAATCATTTCTTCAATACGAGCTACGGTAGCATATATCCTGCTCTGAAAAAGTTGGAGAGCGCAGGCCACGTTACATCCACCGAAGAGATAAACAACGGTAAACTTAACAAGATATATACCATCACAGAGAGTGGTCGGGCCCAGTTCAGGGAATGGATGGCCCAGAATTCAGCCATAACCATGATAAGGGATGAAGCTCTTTGCAGGATGTTCTTTTTCTCTTTCCTTGAAAATGATGAAATTGAAAGACAACTGAATACCTATATATCCGAACTAACAGCCCAGATCGACATGATGCGTGGATTAAAAAGCAAATATGCGGATTATGATATAGATCCCTGGAAAATAAAGACTCTTGATTTCGGAATTGACTATTATCTACACATGAGAGACAGCTATACAAAGATATTTGACGAACTTAAAGAAAAAATCAGCGGGGCTACTCATAATTGACGCATTTTGTTAATCTTGTTTTTAACTTAAAAAAGGCAAAATAGAAATGTTAGGGGGGAGCTTTTTAAAAAAGCTCCCCAATGTTTTTAATGATCAGAGCATTATTTCAATATCTTCCAGCGGATAGCATTTGCATGAATGGATGTACCCGAATCTTGCATCAGCCAGCCTGAGATGAACATTTCTTGGCTGAAAGACCTTTCCTGATATAAGCTTTACCCTGCATATACTGCATTCTCCACATCTACAATTAACAGGGATGATTATTCCCGCCCTTTCAAGTGCAGCAAGCAATGTTTCTCCTGATTTTGCAGTGATGGTTCTTACTCCCCTGACTTTCACAGAAAATTCTTCCTGTCCTGTCACCCCTGCTGGCCATCCCTTTTCCTTTGTGATGTCCCTTGCAGAGGGAAACATCTCTCGCCGAATTTTTCTTAGCGGTAGATTCATGGATTCAAGCTGGGGCAAACAGTATTCATACATGGCTTCAGGCCCGCAGATGTAGTATGTGCATTCAGAGATATCCGGTACGAATTTCTGGACGCAGCAGGCATCTATGAAACCGCACTGGCCTGAATAAATCCCGGACGGGTCAGAAATCACAGGAATATAGTTTATGTTGCTGTTGCGTTCTGATAGTTCCTTAAGCTCGTCATGGAAAATGATGTTCTTTTCTCCCCTGTTTCCATAAAGAAGGGTTACATTTCTATTCAGCCCTGCATCGCATATTTCTCTTATCATGCTCATAAATGGAGTGATACCACATCCACCTGCGATGAATACGGAATGTTTGCTGTGGAAGAGCGGGTTGAAATAAAAATGTCCTGATGGCCCGGATGTCTGGAGACGGTCGCCTTTTTTTACTATATTCAGCATATAGTCTGAAAAGAATCCGTCTGCCACACGCGCGACTGTAATGTCGTAATACATCCTCTGGAGCGGTGACGATGATATGCTGTATGGCCTGCTTGTTCTTATGCCGTTAACTTCTCCAAAAACATTGATGTATTGACCTGCAAGAAAAGGCGGCATATATCCGTTTGCAGGAGAAAGCCTGAAAGTCTTTGCATCAGGTGTTTCCTCAATTATCTCAGAAACTTGGCAGTCTATGGTTTTGGGGTGATAAAGATTGATAATTGCTCCAGTTTTTCCTCTGTCTGCCCGATAGTCAATGCCGTTCCTGCGGCCTTCCTCCATCTCGTTTTTCAGAGCCTCGAACCTGTCAAAGTGCTTCGCATATGCTTTCATGTTATGCCCTCCCTGTTTCTTTCATCTTTTCAAGTATTTCCTTTGCAACGTCATGGCCTGATGTAAGAGTCGGCTGGAATCCATCCCATTCAAACCAGGCGCCTGCAAAGTAAAGTCCTTCCATGATTGCATTTTTCGGGAAGAAAACGCCTGAATCATTCATGCTTTTGTCAAAGCCATAGATGGCTCCGCCCGGATGTCCCAGATATCTCATGTGCGTGATAGGAGTTGCCACTTCCAGCTCTTCGATATGTGCCCGCAACCCAGGAAATCTTTTTTCTATTCTTTGAAGCAGCGTCTCTGCGGCAGCAAATTTTGTTTCATAATATTGTTCCGGCTTAAGCTTTTCCCAAGGCTCCCCGTATTTCAGGCATAATGCTGAAATCTGGGTGGTTCCTGAAGGAGATGCATCAGAATTGTCGATGTTGTAGCAGGACATAAGATAGAAATCATCTTGAGTGTCCATTCTGCTGACAGCGTTAAAAACCTCATTCATATCAGCATTGTCGTAACAGAAGGTTGTAGCTTCGGTGATACCCACTGTTTCCGGCGAACAGTCAAGACCAATATAAAGCGTGAAGGCGGAAACCCCGACCTTGCTGTTTCTCATACTGGAAAGAGCTTCGCTGCTTACATGCTCTGGGGGTATGAGATCAGCATAGATGCGGATTGGCGAAATATTTGACACTATGTATGGTGCGGTACAGACATCGCCATGCTCGGTCACGACTCCTGATATACGGCCATCCTTTACAATTATATTTTGGGCTCCGCAGTTGAATCTGATTTCTCCACCATATTTCAGTATGGTCTCAGTCAATGCCGTTGACATAACTTGGGAACCACCCTTGATGTGGTAGGGTTTGAACTCCAGGTACGAAAAAAAACATTTCGCAATAGGGTCAAAGGAAATCCTTTCAGGAGGAAGGCCCACGTAGCACCAGTAAAAATTAAGGGCCGTTCTCAGAAGCGGGTCTGTAAAAAATTCGTCAAACACTTCTTCAAAGCTTTTGAGATTATATCTGAAATATGTCGGGAAGGATTCTTTCTCGACTTTCTTTTCTTCTGCGAACAGACTGCCCACAAACTCCCTTATATATGCATAGATCATTTCGAAAAACTTACGGATATTATCCCTTTCGTGAGGAAATCTTTCCTGAAGTATGGCCACAGCAGCCTTTCTGTCTGATGGGAGCGTCAGGTCAAGTTCATCGGAAACGACAACACGATATATGATATCTGATTCAACCCAATCGATTTTGTCCTCAACTTCAAGTTTTCTCATAATACCGCGAAGCGGTCCGGGTTTTTCTTTCGAACCCATTCCGCTTAACTGATGAAGAGCGGTCTCAAATTCAAATCTTCCCCTTATAAAGCTTGTCGCGCATCCTCCAGGAATATTGTGCTTTTCAAGAAGAAGCACCTTTTTTCCTGATTTTGCGAGTGTGGCGGAAGATGTCAGCCCTCCGTTTCCGGCGCCAATTATTATCACATCATAATCAGTCATATTGCCTCCTGCATTCTTTTATGTTGCTACACGAACTAAATTTTATATATCGACTTGATATATACCTTAAAAAATTATTATTGCAAATATTTTTTGAAAGATGATATATATCCAATGGATATATCATCAAAGACCAACATGGAGGAATTATCATGAATATTATTGTAATCAACGGGAGTCCGTCGCTCAAAAAAGGCATGACATATCAGTTGATCTCCAACTTTATAAAGGGGTGCGAGTCAGCAGGGGCGACCGTAGAGCAGATTGATCTTCAGACCATGAAACCCAAATTCTGCCTGGGATGCATGCACTGTTTCTATTCAAAGGATCATCTCTGCGTTCACAAGGACGGCATGGCTGAGGTTCATCAGAAAATACTCAAGGCCGATTACATGGTTATGGCAACGCCTGTTTACGCAGACGGAGTTTCAGGACAGATGAAAACATTTATGGACAGGTTCGTTCCCCTGATTGACGTCAGGTTTGAAATTGTGTATGGCCACTACCGCCATATCAAACTACATGAAAAACTTCCAAAAGTTGCTCTTTTAAGTGTTGCAGGATTCTATGAAATGGACAATTTTGATGCGGTTGAAGAGCACGTGAAAAAATTCACCCTACACATCCAGAGTGAATTTGTCGGTTCGGTTCTGAGACCAAGCAGCTATATTCTTGGTATGGATCAAATCTTTACAGATGACGTCAAAAAAATAAAGGAAGGCATTGTCAGAGCAGGAGCCGAGCTTGTGAAGAATGGTGCTTTCTCGCAGGATACGCTGGATCAGGTCAGCAATACGCCTATCGACAAGGAAATGTGGCTTCTTGGAAGCAACAAGTTTCATGAAAAATGCCTGGAGGCAGGGAAATTCCTTCCATTATAAAAAAGTTAATCCATTTGCAATACACAAACATTATGGTTTCAGCTGGTCTCAAGTCTTACAAATTCTCAGTCAGCTATCATTGATATCAAAAAAAACGGCCCCTTCGGAGTCGGTTTTTTTGATTTCATGCTTTCAAACGATGAATCCTATAAAGAAACGTGGCTATGCACTATTCTCGGTATGATCGGCTGGTCAGAAAAACGAAGATACCGAAAACACCGAAAGAGCCGTTTAGCAAGCATCCACAATAGTCATAAATTTTTTTTTGGCTTTTTACAATAAGCGATCCGCTGGCACTTACAACTGAAAATAAGACAGAACCACATGAAAAAATGATCAAAACAGATGAATGGCTGCCCCCAAAATTGTTTATACCTAAATCCTGCAAAAAACCAAAAGAAAGACCATCTATCCAATTGTAAATGCGTCAAAAGAAGTAATCGTTGCACATAGCTTGTTGTGGCATGTTTCTCTCTACTGTTTGGGGAGAGTGTTAAACTTATTGATTTTTTTGATTACCATTTTTACTCCGCCATGCTTATCTTAAGGCATGTGAAAGATTATCCAGATATGATGGAGGTGTAGCATGGCAAAAAATATGATCCAATTTCAAAAAGGAAAGAGTATTCACGAATTCCTGTCCGAATATGGGACCGAAGATAAGTGCCAAGACTCATTATTCAGACTTAGATGGCCGCATGGTTTTAGTTGTCCGAATTGCGGCGGTTCGAAATTTTGCGAGCTCAAATCAAGAGATCTGTACCAATGCCACAAGTGTCAC
>NZ_AUEY01000044.1 GCF_000426225.1 Desulforegula conservatrix Mb1Pa | reverse complement strand
GGCCTATGGAAGCATGTCAGAAGCGAGACACAAAATTGGCGATTATCTGAGGTTCTACAACACAAAAAGGCCTCACCAGAGCTTTAAGAATAATACGCCTGATAAAACATATTTTGAAGGTCTGGAAATTCCAATCGCCGCTTGAAGCTTTTATTAAAAATATGAGACACAGAGGTCAAAATTATATAAGGATTTGTTGATAGGATTTTCACTTATATTTTCAGAAAATCTGTCCAATCAAAACCGACCACTTATCATAACCTTACTAAAAAAGAACCAGATATAAGTGACCCGGCATTTTTGCCTATTCTCCAAACCCAAGCAACTTAAGGGCAGTCTTCAAAGACTCGGCATTTTTAGCGTTCATTCCAGGCAAAGCCGCAATTTCTGATATTTCAGCAGAAGCAATTCCTTCAATACTTTTGAAATGCCTGAGCAGGGTCTGTTTTCTTTTACCACCAATGCCCTGGATTGAATCCAGAACGCTTCTGATGGTTTTGGTTTCCCTTCTTTTTCTCTGGAAAGTGATTACGAATCTGTGGGCCTCGTCCCTTATTCTTTCAAGCAGAAGAAGACCTGAATCCTCTTTCCCGAAATTCACGGGATTTGATCTGCCTGGAAGATAGATTTTATCCCTTGTCTCCCCTGCCCTCTCATCCCTCTTTGCAATGGAAGCCACTGGAAAGCTGTTTTCAAGGCCAAGCTCCCTCAATGCAAGAAGGGCCATACCAAGCTGTCCCCTTCCGCCGTCCACCAAAAGAAGATCAGGCATGTCTTCTTCTGTGGTTATTTTGGAGTATCTCCGTTTTATAACCTCAAGCATGCATGCATAATCATCCTGGCCAGACGCTTCTTTTATAGCATATTTCCTGTAGTGTTTTTTATCAGGCTTTGCGTCTGAAAAAACGACCATGGCTGAAACAGGTTCTGTGCCAGCCATATTGGAATTGTCAAAACATTCAATTTTTCTTGGAATAGATGGAAGTGAAAGCCTGCGTTTCAGAATCTCAAGAACAGCCATATCAGAAGTTCTGGCATTTATTTTGTCCCTTAGATGTTTTTCTGCATTTTCCATTGCCATGCTGATTATTCCGGGTTTTTCTCCCCTTGATGGACAAAATACGCTGACTTTTCTCTTGGCTATGATTGCCAGATATTCAGACAAGGCTTCTGAATCAGTCAGAGAAAGCGGAGTAAGAACCTCGCGCGGAACAAATCCTGTATCATCATAGAATCGTGTAATAAATGAGGACAGTATTTCATGATCATCCTGCTCAAAAGCCCTAAAAAAATAATTTCTGCTGCCTGAAACATATCCGCCGCGCACAAATATTACTGAAACAGAAGCATAATCACCGTCCCGCGAAAAACCAATGGAATCACGATCAAGCAGATCGGAGGCGACAACAGACTGTTTTTCCATGAGCCTTTCAAGACTGAAGATTCTGTCCCTGATCTCGGCGGCATTTTCATAATCCTCGGTTTCAGCAGCGGCAAGCATGTTTTCCCTTAGTTTTTTCAGAAGACTTGAAGTCCTGCCTTTAAGTACAAGAATGACTTCCCTTACTGTTTTAAGGTATTCTTCTGTTGAAACCATTCCAGAGCAGACACCGAGACAGACTCCCATCTGATAGTTAAGACATGGCCTTCCAAGGTTTTTTGACGGGTTCTTGCATTTTCTGAGCTTGAAAGTTCTGTTTATTAGCTCAAGGGTCTGGCGAACTGCTGAACCAGATGAAAATGGACCGAAGTATATGGCTCCGTCTTTTTTTATTTTTCTGACAATTTCAAGCACAGGATACTGTTCTTTGGGATTCAGCCTGAGACAAGGATACTGTTTGCCATCTTTTAAAAGAATATTGTATTTCGGAGAGTGCTTCTTTATGAGGCTTGCTTCAAGGATGAGAGCCTCATTTTCGGAAGGGGTAAGAATAACGTCAAAATCCCTGACCTTAGAAACCATTATGCCTGTTTTCAGATCAGGAGCATCTGTCTTCAGAAAATATGAAGAAAGACGTTTTTTTAGACTTTTGGCCTTGCCTACATATATGATTTCGCCCTTTTCATCCTTCATCAGATAGACTCCGGGTGAATCCGGGGCTGAAGATAGTTTTTCAGAAATAATATTTCTCATAATAATTCTTAGATGGCGCCTTATGTTTCAATGTAAAAAATTAAAAACTTCCTATCAAAATCATCTGATCATAGGCTGTGGAAGCCCGAGCCTTGTGCAATGTTTATTTTCAGTCATCAAAGATCAACCTGACGCAAGCTGAAAAATGCCCAGAAAAAGCCCCCTGTTTTGCCGTAAAAGATATTCTTGGCTGATTTCATTATTTGCTGCATAGTATTTTCAAAAATAATAAAATGCAGGATTCGATCAGTTACACTTATCGAACAGGATGATTCTATATGAGAATAATCATAATACTATGTATAATCGGTCTATTTAGCTCACTCGCCAGCGCTGATCAAAATACCGCATCATTGCCGGAATTGTCCACCCAATCATTCGTGGGAACCCAGATATTCGCCCCCAGAAATGACAACGAGTGGGTGGATCAATGCCTGAACCTGAACCTTGACAAAAAATTTGGTTGCAAAATCATAGCTTATAAAATCCAATGGTTCAGCGGCGACTGGTCATCCTGGTTCGTGCCAGGAGCAAACGACCTGTATAAGAAGGAAGGAGAACCACTGCGTCGTTTTTGGGCATGTTTCAATGATCATAATTTTGAAATTCTATACATGGCGGATTCAAAAATAAACTTTTCCGAGACCATGACAGCCGCCCAAGGCAGTTCTGTAAAAAGCTCTGATAATTACGATTCCAACAAAACGGATATAAAAATCAGGGAACAAGGCCTCGAACTTAAGTTTGATGGCATGGTCGTATGCAACAAAAATGGATTCAAGCTACTTCCGGTGGAGCTGAAGGAAAAGATCAAATCAGGCAGTACTGTCAGCGATGCGGTCAAACTCCTGGGTCCTGGATATATTAACTCCGAATCAGGAACAGGCTCAATTACATGGTTTTTTGTAGACGGATCAACACTCTCCACCACAGGATGGCCGTCCTCTGTAAACAAAAAAGTTACGTTGACGGAAAGCAAGGACAGTCCGCAAAAATCTGTCAAGACTCTTTCAACAATGCGGACAGAAAATTCATTAAGCTTGGATAGCGGTTGGGGATTCAGCTCGTTGTATTATCTTTTTAATAAAGATAGGTGGAACGAAGTGCCTAAAACAGGCACCGGAATCCTCCACGACAACGTACCTGTAGAGCTTGAGAATCCGGCACAGGTTATCCTGCTGCATAACGCCTGGAGCATCCCGATGGCCGGCACAAAAGATGATATAAGACTGGCCGACTTGAAGAAGAACGTATTTAAACGATCCCTGGTTTTTACCTGGGAATGGCCGACCTTTAACACGCCGGGATACGTGGTTGCAGTGCGTAAAAGTGATGGTAGGTGGGCTCTGATAGCGGAAATGGGCGATTATTATTTTATCGAGAATGGCAGTTCAATTGGAGTGTTTAAACGTGCTACCAGGTGACGGCTACTATTCGTTAATGGATAATTTGATGTCCTCGCAAAAAGGCAAAAAGAGCGTGTGCGTCATTCCTGAGCTGATCAGTCATCAAGAAATTTCAATTACTTGCGGATTCAGGCCTGCGCATGAATGACGGAAAACGAAAATAAGACTTTTTTGCGGCCTTGCTTAATTAAAGGGCATAAACTGAGTATTATACCCTCTCCTGTCAGGAAACAGAACTCACCCAAACTGCTCAAGCGCCCTTAATGACTTGATCCTGTCCCTTATCTGGGCAGCTTTCTCAAACATAAGTTCCTTTGCCGCTTCTTTCATTTCTTTATCCAGCGTTTTGATCATGGCCTCGATATCATTAACTGTCTCAAATTTTATGGTTTTATCAGATACAAAAAGATCCTGAGGTATTGCCTTTTCCTGAACAGGAAGATAAACAGAGACTTCTTTTTCAATGGTTGTGGGAATGATTCCATGAACAATATTATATTCTTCCTGAATTTTTCTTCTTCTGTCAGTCTCATCAATCGCCCTGCGCATGGAATCCGTCATCCTGTCAGCATAAAGAATCACCTTGCCGCCAACATTTCTTGCTGCTCGTCCGAATGTCTGAATGAGGGCCCTGGTTGAACGCAGAAAACCTTCCTTGTCAGCATCCATTATTGCGACAAGGGATACTTCGGGAATATCAAGGCCTTCACGCAGAAGGTTGATTCCTATGAGAACATCGAATTCTCCAAGTCTTAAACTGCGGATAATATCCATGCGTTCAAGGGTCTTGATATCCGAATGCAGGTATTTGACCCTGATCCCGAAATCGGTGTAATAGTCGGTGAGATCCTCTGCCATGCGCTTTGTAAGGGTTGTAATAAGAACCCTTCCGCCTTTTTCAACATTCAGGCGAATCTCTTCAAGGAGATTGTCAACCTGGGTTTCAGCACTTCTAATATCAATCAAAGGATCAACAAGACCTGTTGGCCTTACTATCTGCTCGACAAGATTCGCTCCTGAAACCTCGTACTCGTAATCAGCAGGAGTAGCTGAAACGTATATTACCTGGTGAGCCCTTTTATTGAACTCTTCAAATTTCAGAGGTCTGTTATCAAGGGCAGACGGAAGCCTGAACCCGAATTCAGCAAGAGTGCTTTTTCTTGACTGGTCACCACTGTACATCGCCCGTATCTGGGGAACCGCCATGTGGCTTTCATCAAGGAATACAATCAGGTCATCGGGAAAATAGTCAAGAAGCGTCGGAGGCGGTTCTCCAGGATTTCGACCGGTAAGATGCCGGGAATAATTCTCGATACCGTTGCAGTATCCAAGCTCTTCGATCATTTCAAGGTCAAAATTTGTGCGCTCAACTATTCTTTGGGCCTCGATCAGTTTGTTCACAGATTTGAAATAAGCCTCACGCAGGGCAAGTTCCGCTGAAATTGTCTCAATTGCCCTGGTTCTGGTTTCCTTCATGGTTACATAATGGCTGCCAGGGAAAACTGCGGTTTTTTTCAGCTTTCTTGTTACAGACCCTTTTAAAGGGTCAATTTCAGAAATGCTTTCAATAAAATCTCCAAAAAACTCTATGCGTAAAGCAACATCTTCTTCATATGCAGGAAAAATTTCAACCCTGTCTCCCCTCACCCTGAAAACCCCTCGATGAAAATCCATATCATTACGTTCATAATGCATGGAAACAAGATCTTTAAGAAGCTTTTCCCTTGTGTGTTCATCATCCACACCCAATTCTATGCGCATGGCAAGATAATCTTCTGGAGCGCCAAGACCGTAAATACAGGAAACACTTGCAACGACCAGAACATCGCGCCGGGTAAGAACAGATCTCGTGGCTGAATGGCGCATCTTGTCAATCATTTCATTTATGGCGGAATCTTTCTGTATATATGTATCAGTCGTGGGGATGTATGCTTCTGGCTGATAATAGTCATAATAGCTGACAAAATATTCCACGGCGCTTTCAGGGAAAAGCCCCTTGAATTCATGATAAAGCTGGGCAGCAAGGGTCTTGTTGGGTGCAATAACGAGAGCCGGCCTGTTACAGTTTGCTATTACATGGGCCATGGTAAATGTTTTTCCAGAACCTGTAACACCAACAAGGGTCTGATGATTCTTGCCAGAAATAATTCCTTTGCTGAGGGTTTCGATTGCCTTGGGCTGATGGCCTTTAGGGGTAAAAGAAGATATTATTTTAAATTTTTCGTCCATAGCCTTTATTGCTCAAAAAAGGTTGTTGATACATCTGTCAATTATAAACACTAATAAAAAAAAGAACGGCTGCCAATCTGATAATAGTCATCTGGTAATAGTAATACCTTAAAAACATAGTTGAAGAGCATTAATAATCAGAAGAGATCAGATCAGTTGCAGACAGTCCATCAAGCATGATAATGCATACTCATCAATGCCACAGCTTGAACATTTGCAATGAGTCAGGCCGTTTGAATGGCAAGCATGTTGTGCATTATTACTGGAAAACCATTTTGAAAAAGGGGTTTCCAGACCTTTCCCAAAACTTTTATGGTTTTTTTATCACGAGTTGAGAATATATGTTTTTCAAGCAAAAGAATCCATAATCAAAAAGTTTTTGCCAAGCTTTTTTCAAAAAGCGAACTTTGACCTTTCATCTAACAGAAGAGTTCAATTTATGATTGATGTGAAGTATACATCTTTTCAATAATGAAAAAGAATAAAACCAAGAAATAAAGATCCAAAATTTTGCACATCAAAACTGTTATCTGACGAGGCTTTTCTGATTTCAAGAACATTCAAAATATTTTTTTGTCTCTTCCTGATCCTTGTTTTATCAATTTGCTCCGGATGTGTTGAGAATAAAAAGACTCCGTTAGCCATTAAGGGCAGAATAGATATGTCAGGATGGAATTTAAAAAAAGACGGCACTGTAAATCTCGACGGGGAATGGGAATTTTATTTCGGCCAGCTCCTCGAACCAGATGATTTTAAGAATATTTCAGGGCATGAAAAATCAGATTACCTTCCTATTCCATCAACTTGGAGAAATTATGAATACGAAGGCAAAAAAATAAATGGTAAAGGATACGCCACATACAGACTCAAAATAATACCTGAAAAAGCACAAGATAGACTTGCCCTGCGCATTTTTGACATTTCTTCCGCATACAGGCTCTGGATAAATGGCCAACTGCTTGCTGAAAGCGGTAAAGTTGGAAAATCATCAGAAAACGAAGTACCAAATCCGTCTGTCCTGATGCCGGAATTCCAATCGGACGGCGAGCCAATTGAGCTGGTTCTTCAGGTTTCGAATCACTATTTCAGGGAAGGTGGAATAACCTCATCAGTCAGAATTGGTCATCATAACCAAATTACAGCCGAACAGACAAAACAGTGGGGCATAGCCCTATTTTTCGTTGGCAGTCTTCTTGTGATGGGAGGATATCATCTGGTCCTCTTTCTGTTCCGCAGAAAAAACCCTTCAACCCTTTACTTTGGTTTTTACTGTCTTCTATGGATGGCAAACTTCCTTGTTTCAAACTCAAGTGCATGGGTAATTCGTCTTTTTTTGCCTGTTACTCCAATCCAGGTTTTGAGCCGACTTGATCAGATATTCTTCTTTCTTACAATACCAGTGGGCTATCAATTTTTCAGATCCCTCTACCCAAAAGAATTTTCAAGAAAAATACTGATAGCATCCAGCATTCTGGCTGTTTTTTTTACACTTCTTGGCCTTACGATTCCTGTATTTATTCTCACAGCATTAGTACCGATCTATTTTTCCACATCTGCTCTTCTGATCGTATACAGTTTTTTTAAACTTAACAGAGCAAGGCTGAAAAAGCTTGAAGGAGCAACCTTCATACTAATAGGATTTATTATAATTGGGTCTGCGGGCATAAATGATATGCTTACAGATATGCATATTATTCAATCAGTTTATCTGATTCATGTGGGCGTATTCTTTTTTGTTCTTTTTCAGGCTTTTGCACTTTCCCTCAGATTTTCCAAGGCTTTTTCATCAGTTGAAAACCTGTCTTCTGAATTAAAAGAAAACTATCTCAAACTTTCAAAACTTGACAGGATCAAGGACGAATTCCTGGCAAACACATCCCATGAGCTACGCACTCCTCTCTCAGGAATCATAGGACTTTCAGAATCAATGTTAGCTGGATCAGGGGGAGAGCTTTCACGGCAGTCTGCAGCAAATCTTATCATGATAGTAAACAGCGCAAAAAGGCTAAGCACGCTTGTCAATGATATTCTGGATTTTTCCAGACTTGAAAATAACGACCTCAAAATAGATATTAAGGCTGTGGACTTAAGATCTATAGCAGATATTGCAATTGGAGTAATAAAACCTCTTGCCCAGAAAAAAGGTATCTCCATTGAAAACGCAATATCCATGTGGCTCCCGTTTGCAGAAGGCGATGAAGACAGGCTTATACAGATTTTTTTCAACCTCTTGGGCAATGCCGTAAAATTCACAGACAAAGGCGAAATAAGAGTTTCAGCAAAAAAAAAGAAAGACATGATAGAAATTGCTGTCAGCGATACAGGCACTGGGATACATCCTGATAGTATGGAAATCATATTCCGGCCCTTTGAACAGGATGACTCTTCAGCATCCATGGGAGGAGTAGGGTTAGGACTGTCAATAAGCCACCACCTTACAGAGCTTCACGGCGGCAGGCTATGGGCAGAATCAAGCATAGGCAAAGGTTCTACATTCCATTTTACAATTCCTGTATGTAAAGATCCCGACGCTTTAGCAGCGCCGTCTGAATCTCCTGCTCCGTTCATACAGAATTTGCCGGAAAATGATTTTGAAAACCTGAATCCAATTTTCAATACCAAAGGTCTTGCCAGGATTCTCGCCGTGGATGATGATCCGGTTAATCTTCAGGTCCTCAGAAATCATCTTTCGCTTGAAGGAATGGCTGTCACAACCGCCAAGGACGGCATGGAAGCCCTTGCTCTTGTAGACTCAGGTGAATCATTCGATCTTATTCTGCTTGACCTCATGATGCCTGGTTTGTCTGGATTCGAGGTCTGCAAAGAGCTACGCAGGAAGTTCAGCATAACAGAGCTTCCTATTATTATTCTAACGGCCAGAAAAAGACTGTCTGATATTACAAAAGGACTTGAATGCGGAGCCAACGATTATCTCGGAAAACCGTTTGCGCGGGAAGAGCTTCTTGCCAGAACCAGGGTTCAGCTGAAAATAATCAGAGCTGAAGAAGAAGCCCGCAGAGCTGGCCGTCTTGCCATGCTTGGAGAATTAGCCGCAAGCATAGCCCATGAAGTCAACACGCCCATCAATACAATCATAAACTCTAGCCAGCTCATTCTCATGGCAGATAGCCGTGAAGAACTCGAACAGGATGCAGGGGTCATTAAAAGCGAAGGCAGAAGAATAGCAGGAATTGTAAGCGCCCTACTGTCATTCGCCAGAACAGGTTCAGGTGAAAAAGCACCTTGCAGAATTGGCAATATAATTTCAGAAAGTATCTGTTTGGTTGAAGCTAAATTAAGAAATGATCATATCCGGCTTCAAATAGACATTGCGGACAATCTGCCTGAGATCAACATGAACAGCCAGCTTATCACTCAGGTTTTTCTTAATATTATAAATAATGCGGCCCACGCCCTGAATGAAAAATACCAGGGTCTGGATGAAAACAAAAAAATAATAATTGAGGGAGAACTGATCAATTTTGGATCAGACAAACTTGTGAGACTGACTTTTAAGGACTTCGGAACAGGAATTCCAGAAAGTCTTATTAATAGGATCATGATGCCTTTTTTTACTACAAAGCCTGTTGGGAAAGGTACAGGACTCGGACTTAGCGTGTCCCAGAATATAATATCGGATCATAGAGGATCCATGGTAATTGAAAGCGAGGCAGGGATTTCAACCACGGTCATTATAGATTTTCCAATAATTGATAAGAACCAATAAATATTGTGGTTCTGCCTGATTTTCAGTTAAGAAATCAATTTGGGGTTTATTGGTATGCCGGTATGGTTAAATTGCCGTAAAAAGGCCAATTCGTAGCTCGTAATCCGACATTGATCCGAATGCCTTCGGCGGGTCGCTTTTTGAAAAAAGCTCCGCAAAAACTTTATGTGTTATGTGGTTTAAAGAATAGATGGTGCAACCATCGCTTGGGACAACCATTGTTTCGCTCCCAAGAACAATACTGAAAATAGTGCATAGTCACGATGGATACTATCGTAGTTTTACAGTTATAAAACAGACATATACAGCCCAAGGTATAATAATGATTCAGAGAATCCTCATCATTGAAGATGATGCAAGTCTGAGAGAAACATTCCGCCGCTTTCTTTCAAAAAATGGATATTCTGTCGATACTGCCTGTGAATTTCGGGAAGCAGTCACATTAACCAGCAAGACTGAATACGATGTTATTTTCACAGACATCAATCTGTCCGGAAAGGAAACCGGCGTGGATTTCCTCGCAGAATGCAAGACCAGAGGAATTACTACACCCATAGTCATCATCACTGGCTTTCCGACTGTAAACAGCGCTGCCGAGGCTGTAAGACAGGGAGGATATGATTATCTCTGCAAGCCTGTGGAACTTGATATACTTCTTCATGTCACGCGTGGAGCCATAAGACATAATTCCATAAGCAGAGAGGCATTACGTTACCGCAGAAATATTGAAGCCATATTCCAGAGTGTTTCAGACGCCATGCTCTCAGTTGACAAGCATCTGACGATAACAGACCTGAATCAGTCCGCCGTAAAATTCTGCATGTTTTCTAATACGTCAGTCGGTCAAAAACTGGATCATCAGGAAGGCGATGCACATAAAAATCTCTGTTCAGAAGAATGCAGGCGCAGACTTATCAATACTGTTCAGGAATCAATAACTACTGGAAAGACAGCTTCTGTCTACAAATACGAATGTCCGAAACACAGCTCTGTCTACACGCTAAAAGTATCTCCATTCAAAAATGGCCATAATGAAAGCAATGGAGCAGTAATCGCAATAAGCGATGAAACAAGAATCAGCGTCCTTGAGAAGGATCTTAACCGCCGCAGGGATTTCAGAAAAGCCATCATAGGCAAAAGCTCTCCTATGCAGAAAATTTATTCTCTTATAGAGAGCCTTTCTGACATCAGAAGCACTGTACTCATAACTGGGGAAAGTGGAACCGGAAAGGAACTGGTTGCAGAGGCTCTTCACTTTTCAGGTATCAGGCGCGACAAGCCCATTGTAAAGGTCAACTGTTCTGCGCTTTCTGAATCAGTTCTTGAAAGCGAACTTTTTGGCCACATTAAAGGGGCCTTTACAGGCGCTAATACCGACAGAGCTGGAAGATTTGAAAAAGCTGACGAAGGTACCCTTTTCTTAGATGAAATCGGTGACATATCCCCTACTCTTCAGCAAAAACTCCTTCGCGTACTTCAGGAAAAGGAATTTGAAAAGGTTGGAGACTCACAACCAATAAAAGTAGATGTAAGGATCATTGCTGCCACCAACCGAGATCTTAAAGAACTTGTCGCTCAAGGAACATTCAGGGAAGATCTTTATTACAGGCTGAAAGTCGTTGAAATAAGACTTCCATCTTTGAAGGATCGAAGAGAAGACATTCCACTCCTGACAGATTTTTTCCTCAAAGAATTTTGTTTAGAGTTTAATAAAAAAATTGAAGATGTTTCATCAGATGTCATTAAGCTTTTTATGGAGTACCCATGGCCCGGCAATATAAGGGAGCTTCGCCATATCATTGAGCATGCGTCTATAATCTGCCGTAACTCTATTATTACGTCTGGAGATCTTCCTGATGATTTTGCAAGGCCATCTGCTTCGGAGAATTCCTCAAGATCGGATCAAAAAAACAATTCCGAAGCTGAAGCACTTCTGACTGCCATGAAAGAAACAAAATGGAATAAGGCCGAAACAGCGAGAATACTCGGAATAAGCCGCCAGACACTCTACAGAAAACTCAAGGATGCCGGAATAGAGTGAGGTTATTCTTCTAATCTTCCTAATCTTCGATCAATTCTCCAATGCTTTATTTTATAACAATTGACCTGATAAGCTGTTTTAAAAAAGGTTATTTCAAAACAACAGACAATGCCATCGGCAAGTCGCTTTTTGAAAAAAACACCCCAAAAACTCTCTGGTTTTGGTCATGGAAGGTATGTTGAATCTGACCATGAATATAAAGACATAGCTTGTAACATATTACACATTGTAACATTACACTCTGTAACATGTTACAACTAATTCAGAATATCCTCCAGGCTGAAAACCACGCATTTTTCCGCAACTAATTAGCATATATAACAATCCACCGCCAAGATTATCAGTGGCACAATAATTGCTATACATGCGCGTATGAATGTAAATAAAAACAGACAATGCCCTTTATTAATAAATCCTTTACCTGAATGCTATTGTCTCAGATCGCAGAGCATCTGGATATCAAAGATAGTTGAATTCTGCGGGGGCAGATTTGAGGCATGTGAATACTATCGTTTAGAAGAAGGCGATAAATCGAAGTCTCATGATGATCAAAAGAATATAATGTCAGATCAAGGATTAAACGAATCTTTGATATTCAGGTCATAATTACTTTAAAATGAATGACAATCAATAAGTCAATAAGTGATGGGTCAGTATTTACAACAGAATTAATATCCCCCCTTTATTCCTCCTGAAAGGAGATTAAATGGGGGATATTTTTTTCACTTTTTTATTTTTTCAATCTGTGGTCAATCTCTGGATAATTATAAAGTATGGTAATCATAGATCACAAGGGTTAACGATGTCGTACTTACATCATCAAGTTCCTACAATCTTTAGCAAAGGAAAGACATATGAATAAAACAAGAAAACTATTGATGACAGGGGTGATGCTTTCGTTGATTCTGATGTGCCTGTTCCCGACGATGGGTATGGCACAAACCACACTGAATCCTGGTGATGTGGTAATACTGGAATTTAATGGGAATGGTACTGATGGTTTTACATTTATGCCATTGGTAGATTTAGATCCAGGTACTCAGATCAATTTTACTGATTATGGGTGGGATGGGACTGCTTTTCATCCTTATGAAGACGGTAATCCCCCGAGTGGTGGTGGAAATGTAATTACTTATACGGCTCCAGAAACAATTACAGCCGGTAAACTAATCCGACAAGATACGGCTAATATTGGAGGAAATTCTTTTACTGCAAATAGTGAATGTACATATAATTATATTCTGAATGGTCAGACGAATCCTCCCAATTTTATTTATTCATTTAATTCTCTGAATACAGGCCATGATGGATTGCTTGTATTTCAAGGTTCGTTCACTTCCCCTATATTTATTTGGGGACATCATACAGGCCAATGGGGGCAAGGCAGCTATGCGAACTATTATTGGTCAAATTTACCATCAGGCTTAACAAATGGGACAAATGCTCTTTATTTTCCGGATTTAGGATCAGGAACAGACCTTACTGTTGATGATGGTTATTATAGTGGGCCAACTACAGCTGCAACCGCTGCAGATTGGAGATCAAGGGTCGCGAATTCCGCTAACTGGACAACATTGGCATCGGGTACAGCGCCAACGCTTTTATATCCAAATACTTATACTGTTATAACGCTTACCCCCACCGTAACGACTCAAGCCGTATCATCAATAACTTCGGCAACAGCAACCGGAAATGGAAACATTACCTCTTTAGGTACACCTAATCCAACAGCCCACGGTGTTTGTTGGAATACAACAGGAACCCCAACTACTGCTGATAGCAAGACCGATAAAGGGACAGCTTCTGCAACAGGTGCTTTTACTGGTTCAATGACCGGATTAAGTGCAAACACCACTTATTATGTACGTGCTTATGCAACTAATACCTCAGGCACAAGTTACGGAGACCAGGTTAGCTTTAAAACTTTAACTGTAAATAATGCACCAACCGATGTTTCTTTATCTGCAAGTTCTGTAAATGAAAATGTAGCAGGCAATACAGCAGTAGGAACTTTATCTACGAGTGATCCTGATGTCGGAAATACCTTCACTTATGAGTTAGTGGCGGGTGCCGGTGATACGGACAATGCTTCGTTCAATATAAACGGAAGCAGTCTGCGGATAACAAGCAGTCCTGATTATGAAACAAAAAACAGCTATTCCGTTCGTGTCAGAACTACTGATCAGGGAACCCTGACCTATGAAAAATCACTCACAATCACAATAAACAATCTGAATGAGGCTCCGACAGATATTTCCCTCTCTGCAAGTTCTGTAAACGAGAATATTGCTGGAAATACCGCAGTAGGAACGCTTGCTTCCACAGATCCGGATGCAGGCAATACCTTCACGTATACTCTGGTTGCGGGTGCCGGTGATACGGACAATGCTTCGTTCAATATAAACGGAAGCAGTCTGCGGATAACAAGCAGTCCTAATTATGAAACAAAAAACAGCTATTCCGTTCGTGTCAGAACTACTGATCAGGGAAACCAGACCTATGAAAAATCATTCACGATCACAATAAACAATTTAAATGAGACTCCGACAGATATTTCCCTCTCTGCAAGTTCTGTAAACGAGAATGTTGCAGGAAACACAACGGTGGGAACATTAAGCTCCACTGATACTGATGCAGGCAATACTTTCACATATAGTTTGGTAACAGGCGCAGGCGATACTGACAATGCTTCGTTCAATACAAGCGGAAGCAGTCTGCGGATAACAAACAGTCCTGACTATGAAACAAAAAGCAGCTATTCTGTGCGTGTACGTTCAACAGATCAGGGAAGCCTGACATTTGACAAGGCTTTCACGATTACCATAAATAACGTAAACGAAGCACCTGTAATAACAAACCTGAATGCCGATAACCCTTCAATTTCAATAGGCGGGTCCGGGTATTTGGATGTCGGTCAGAATGCGGTATTAACAGATCCGGATTCACCTACTTTTTGGCCAGGAAGACTCCAAACCACTAATCCACAAGGACCCCAGGGCAGTTTTCTTTTTGATGGAACAAATGTAAAGTCTGGTCCAGATGCCATAATAAGCAGCGGTGAATCTATTAGGGTGGATGAACAAGATATAGGAGTCGTTGATCAATTATTAACTGGTAATTCTGGGCAGGAATTAAAAATTTTTTTTAATACCAACGCCACTCCGCAAAGAGTTCAGACTCTATTAAGAAATTTAAAATATTCGCCTGAAAAAGATCCCGGCAACCAAACCATAAATATTATAATAACTGATGGAAATGGATTAGCGGCACAACAATCTGTAACAGTGAAAGCTCTTTCACCTGAAATGAGTGTGGAAGGAAATGCCATAGAGATAGCAGATGGAAATGCATCGCCATCTGCAGGGGATCACTCGGACTTTGGGAATGCTGATATATTAGCTGGCACAGTAGTAAGAACATTTACAATAAAGAATACAGGAACAGATGTTTTAAATTTAAGCGGGACGCCAAGAGTAACAATTAGCGGAGCAAACCAAGATCAGTTCAACGTAACAACCCAGCCATCATCGTCAGCAATATCAGCCTCAGGATCGCTGACTTTCCAGGTTACTTTCGATCCTTCATCACTCGGAGCTAAAACAGCAGAAATCAGCATAGCAAATAACGACTCTGACGAAAATCCTTACAACTTCTCGATTCAGGGAACAGGTACGTCAGCTCCGGAGATGAACGTTAAGGGCAATAACACATCAATAACAGACGGTGATACCACTCCTTCATCCGGGGATAATACAGATTTCGGAAGTGCGGACATAGCAACAGGAACAATAGATCGAACCTTCACAATAGAAAATACAGGAAGCGCAGACCTTAATTTAATCGGAACTCCAAGAGTTGCAATAAGCGGAGCCAATCAAGCAGACTTTACGGTCACAGCTCAGCCATCATCGCCTGTTGCCTCAAACGGGACTTCAAGCTTCACAGTAAGATTCAATCCTTCTTCAACAGGAACAAGAACCGCCACGATCAGCATCGCAAATGACGACTCTGACGAGAATCCTTACAACTTCTCGATTCAGGGGACAGGAACCACCGGACCAGAGATAAATTTAAAGGGTAATAACTTATCGATAGCAGATGGAGATACAACGCCTTCATCCGGTGATCATACAGATTTCGGAAGCGCAGACATAGCAACAGGAGCGATAGACCGAACCTTCACCATAGAAAACACAGGGGGAACGGCACTTAATCTCTCAGGAACACCCGTCGTATCAATAAGCGGCTCAGACTTTTCTGTCACAAGCCAGGCTGCATCGACAGTGGCATCAAGCGGAACGACAACCTTCACAGTCAGGTTCGATCCATCGGCAACAGGCACAAGAATCGCCACGATCAGCATCGCAAATGACGACTCTGACGAGAATCCTTACAACTTCTCGATTCAGGGAACAGGAACAGCAGCGCCTCTGATGAGCATTGAGGGCAATTCAACAGCCATTGCAAGCGGAGATGCCACCCCATCGTCCGCAGACCATACTGATTTCGGAGCCATCGCGGTCACAGGCGGAACTGTTCAAAGAACCTTCACGATCAAAAACACAGGATCAGCGGCTATAGATATTTCAGGAACGCCAAAAGTCGGAATTTCCGGGCCGAATGCTGCCGAATTCACTGTTTCAAGTCAGCCATCCTCACCTGTTTCTGCAACCAACGGAGAAACCACTTTTACTGTGACATTCGATCCAGCAGGATCTGGTACAAAAACCGCCACAATAAACATAGCAAATAACTCCGCAACAAATCCTTACGCCTTCGCTATTTCAGGTTCAGGTTTATGCGGAATACTTGTCACGCCCACAAGCGGTCTCACGACAACAGAAGCCGGAGGAACGGCAACATTCACAGTTGTTCTCGACTGCGTCCCAACTGCCGACGTTACGATCAATCTTGCATCAAGCAATACATCGGAAGGCACAGTATCGCCATCAAGCCTCGTATTTACAGCAGCTAACTGGAATACTCCCCAAACCGTGACAGTTACAGGTGTTGATGATTCGATTGTTGATGGAGGCAAATCTTACCAAATTATTACTTCTGCTGCCGTAAGCACAGATCCGAAATACAGCGGCATTAACCCTAATGATATATCTGTCACAAACACAGACAATGACACGCCATCACCACAACCCCCTCCTCCACCTCCGACACCACCTACGCAGAATCCAGAGGTGAACCACAACACCCAGATAATTCCTCCAGGCACCATTCTGCCAAACAATTCGGATCACACTGGTGTGATAATTAATGACGGCGGAACTGTGAATAACAACGCAACTCTGTCAGACCTCACAAATCATGGAACGGTGACCGGAGGAACAGTATCAGGAAATTCATCAAATACTGGCCTGCTTAACAATGTAATTTTTACCACAGACACGGCTCTTGACAACAAAGGCGGCATTGTTTCAGGCTCAAACATTCAAGGCCATATTTTTGGCGGAACACTTTCCGGAGCGATTACAAATAACGGTATAATTTCCGGCACTGCACCAGATGGATTAACAGAAAATCCGACCTACGCAGTAACAATAAGCGATGATGCTGTCATTTCAGGAGGCCAGATAAGCGGTAGCATCATAAATAACGGAACTCTGAACAACGTCACTTTTGGCAGCAATACCATCATAAAGTTTAACGCTTCACCAGGTTCTGGATCAGGAAGACTGACAGGAATTGTCCGTTTCTTGGATGAGTCAGGAATATCTTGCGTGATAACCATACCAGAGGATGTAGTGTTCCCAAATCCAGATTCCTTTGCATCGGACAATCTTGCTCTGACTCCTCAGCTTCTTCTTTCCTATGCCCAGAATAACGGCTGGGCAATAAGAAACAGATCTGCAAACAGATCAACAGCCACTTCCATTCCGGCAATACCTGATGAGTATATTATAGTCGGCGGCATGGTTCTGTCCGAAAGCGGAGCAAAAAGCAGTTCGTCCATAGATATTTCAATACCATATGATGCTGCAAGAATTCCTGATGGCTACAGCAGAGATAATCTTATTGCCTTGGCATATGATTATTCTTCAAGTCAGTGGAAATCTTCCCCATCCACAAAAACAGGCAACAGCGCCATTAAGATAAGCACTGACCTGATATCGGCATACGCTGCCGTATTAAGGGTCAATGTTCCTCCTGTTCAGGGAAGAATAATTGTAAGCAACGCAAGCGGAGACACATCCGAAAATGGCTCAACTGCAACATTTACGGTAGTTCTCGACTCAAGTCCTTCTTCAAATGTGATCATTCCTTTAAGCAGTTCTGATCTGAGTGAAGGAACAGTTTCATCTGAAAGCCTCATATTTACTTCTGAAAACTGGAACATCGCCCAAACAGTTACAGTCAAAGGAATAGATGACGAAATCGTTGACGGGAACCAGACATATTATATTGTTCTGGCAGCGGCTGTTTCAGGCGATCCAGGATATAGTGGGATCGATCCTTCAGATGTGACGATCATAAACAGGGAAAACGACACAGAAAATGCATTTGCTCCTGAGCTTGTGTCCCCTGAAAACGCTGCTACATCAGCATCTCTTACTCCTGCCCTAAAAGTTAATGCCCCGGGCAGCGTTTCAGGATTCGGAAACCATCAAAAGACAGAATGGCAGGTCAGCAACACAGCCGGTTTTGATACATTCGATCAGGTATTTGTGCTCACGAGTTCAAAATACCTGACGTCTCTGAATATTCCGAAACTATCCCTTATCGCTGGCAAGACATATTTCTGGAGGGTTAGGTTTATTGATGATCAAGAAACAGCTACTATGTGGTCTTCTCCTTATAAATTCACCACATCGGCTGTTAGCCCAGATGACGCAGACAATGACGGTGTCGCCGATTCATTTGAAATAAACACGCAGACAGATCTTGACAAAAACGGTGTCAACGATCAGGGCCAGATTGGAATTCTCTGCACCAGAACAGCATTGGGTGACGTAAATATTGCTGTTAAATCATCCGAGAATGTCTTTTCTGTTGACTCGCTCATTGCCATGACCGCTGATGGGATTTCTGGTAAAGATAATGCGCCATCCGAACTTCCTCTCGGGCTTGTGGACATCAGAATAACAGTGAAAACTCCAGGAGCGACAGCAGAAGCGATCCTGTACTCTTCCCAGGCGTTGGACAAAGCTTCGGGATGGCATTCGTATGACATAACAACCGGATGGTCTGATTATTCAGCTCACACTGCATTTGCTGAAGACGGGAAATCAGTATCCCTTAAATTCAGGGACGGTGGATATGGAGACGAAGACGGATGCTCAAACGGCATTATCATACATAAAGCTGCGATGCCAAAACTTGCTGCATCAAATCCTACGGATAAACCTGTTTCTGGAAAATCAGGAGGAAGTTCCTGTTTCATTAGCTCTGTAACAGAATTCTATCGGGCAGATTTTTTCTGGATAATAGCATCGATTGTAGTCCTAATATCTGCGGCATACAGGAAAGCGAAACATAAATAACGCCTGATTAAATTTCAGGTAAAAAAGGAGGGATGTCAGCGCATCCCTCCTATAAATTTTTTTGGAAAAGATCTGAAAAACTCTTTCCTGACGAATTATTTCAAAGCCCATAAATACGAAGACGAGCCAATGGCTCGTCTTCATCAATTATACCAATATGTCTAAAACATTTATTCAATCTTCCATATTGTTGTTCCGTCAGGTTTATCTTCAAGCACGATATTCTGATCTTTGAGAATTTTTCTGATCTCGTCTGCTCTTGCAAAGTTTTTGGCTTTTCTTGATTCCCGTCTTTCCACAATGAGCTTTTCGATCTCTTCTGCGTCTATATTCCCGGACTCAATTGCTCTGCTCTTTTTCTTGTTCAGGAACTCTGCCGGAGATTCGTTGAAAAGACCAAGTATTCTGCCTATTTTTTTAAGGGCTTCGAATTCACCAGCAACAGCCTTTTTATCCGCATCGTCAAGTTCGCCTTTATCAAGAATTCTGTTTGTGTTTCTTACGGAATCGAAGATAAAGCCGATGGCTTTTGCAGTATTGAAATCATCATCCATGGACTCACAAAATCTTTCCCACAGATCCCCATAGGGTTCCGGGGTGATTCCCGATTCTTCTATCCTGAGAAGAAGAGCGTATATTTTTTCAAGACCCGACTCTGATTCCTCGATATACTGGTGGGTATAATCAACAGGATTCCTGTAATGGCTCGAAAGAAGGAAAACCCTCAAGGCCTCTGGATGACAGCTTTTAAGGACATCCTTTATCATGAGAAAATTCCCAAGGGACTTGGACATCTTTTCAGAGTTGATATTCACAAAACCATTGTGCATCCAGTATTTGGCGAATGATACTCCAAAAGCTGCTTCTGACTGCGCAATCTCGTTCTCATGGTGAGGAAAGACAAGATCCTTGCCGCCACCGTGAATATCGAAACTTTCACCCAGAAAAGCCTTGCTCATGGCAGAGCATTCAATATGCCATCCAGGCCTTCCTTTGCCCCACGGGCTTTCCCATAAAGGCTCTCCTGGTTTTGCGGATTTCCAGAGAGCAAAATCATGCGGGCTTCTTTTTCTCTCGTCGATTCCAACCCTTGCGCCCGCTTCCATGTCCTCGAGTTTTCTTCCGGAAAGTTTACCGTATGATTCAAAGGTGCTCACTTCAAAATAGACATCTCCTTCAAGCTCATAGGCATGTCCCTTTTCTATGAGTATCTTCACAACATTTATGATGTCATCAATATGCTCGGTGGCACGCGGCTCTATATCAGCCTTCTCAATACCTATGGCGCCCATGTCCTTGTAAAACTCTTCTATGAATTTCTCGGCGACCTGCTCCGAGGTCATGCCTGTGGCATTGGCCTTATTTATGATTTTGTCGTCAACATCGGTGAAATTCCTCACATATGTGACTTCAAGCCCCTTTTCCCTGAAATATCTGGCAACCACGTCAAAAACCACCACAGACCTGGCATGACCAATATGACAGTAATCATAGACAGTAGGCCCGCACACGTACATGCGGACTTTCCCTGGTGTTATGGGTTGAAATTCTTCCTTTTTACGGGTTAGGGTATTGTACACGCGAAGCGTCATTTTATTGTCCTGTCAATATAAAGATAAAATCTTTTATTATTTTCATTCCATGCCGCACAGACAGCAATGAATCATTATAATGCAATATTTGGTTTCTTCAATACAAGGGCAATGGCCATTGCCCCCATCCCCTCACCTTTTCCGAACATTCCGAGTCCTTCTGTGGTGGTGGCCTTGATATTAACCTGGGAAGGATCAATACCTGCATATTCAGCAATATTTGACGCCATCTGATCTCGATAAGGCGCAAGCTTTGGCTTTTCAGCAAAAATTGTGGCGTCTATATTAGATATTTCAAATCCTCTCCCTGAAACCAGGGCGACTGTTTTCTCAAGCAGAACAAGGCTTAGAATATCTTTATAGGAATTATCATTGTCAGGAAAATGCTGGCCTATATCACCAAGTCCGGCTGCTCCGAGGAGGGCATCGCATATGGCGTGGGTAAGCACGTCGGCATCAGAATGCCCAAGAAGACCCTTCTCAAATGGTATGTCAACCCCACCAAGTATAAGTTTTCGTCCTTCAACAAGCCTGTGTACGTCGTATCCTATTCCGGAACGCATAATCCGTAATTCATTCCTAATTGTTTATGCTTAAATTAAAAAAAACAGCCCCTAAACATTGTAGGACTTTTTGCGAGACCATCAATATTAGATGACTCTCATAACACAAAACAGTACTGGCGGTAAATACAAGGCTGAGGATTTTGTGTCATATGAAATAAAAAATGCAGGAGATCCATGATAGCAGCTTTCCTGCAAAGTCGAATTGTAATACTTGGGAGGGGGGCTTACTATTTAATTACTTTAAAACATCCGGGATATCTTTAATAAAATAAAGCAATAAGAATGTGAAACAAGAAATACTTACGAAGACTTGTAATGCAGAAAAAGCAGAGGTTTATCAGACGTATCTATAAGATATTCCAAGTACGCATCTATTCCAAAGTAAGCGACTGCTATTAATGTATGGTATGAGTATTTACAGAGTAATCCAGCTCGTTTTCAAAAAGAGCAAGTATAAGTTCAAAGCAGAAATCATCTATCTGATATTTCCAGCCTCTTTCAGCAAGCCTTTCATTTATCCATTCAAGCGTGAATGAACCGCCATCTTCCACAAGCTTGTATACATCTTTTACAAGATTGCTTATTTCAGAAGATTTTATTCCCCTTGAAGACATTTCCCACAAAAGGGTAGCGCATACGTCCGTACTGTTTTCAGTGTGTGCAAGCATAAGACCTCCCATATTTCTTTTTTTTATAGTAATCGGACTCATAATAGATAGACTTGAGAAAATCAAACAAGAAAATCATTGTTTTATGATTAGCTATATATTTTTCATTTGTCTTTTATGTCTATAAGTAAATTGCATCATTTTCATAGGGTAATCTCCTGGACTTAAGGTCAGACAGGCAGATCCCGCATGTTTTAAGATGGTTTCAAATAAATAAATAAGCATAATTCTTCTACAAACAACCGGCCATCAAGGATTTACAGATCTCTAACTAGTAAAATTTATTTGTTTTTCCGTTATTCCATAAATCCCGGATCTTAAAGGGACTCGATTCTTTTAATCTAAGGATCTATCCCGTGTTCTCCCGGGTTTCCCCAGAAAAAAATTTAAGTTTTTATTGATTTTTTTATGGATTGACACGATGTATAGCTTTAATTAATAGTAACCTTCAAAAGTATAATCTTGAGCGTTATCAGAAGCGATTTAATTGCGAAACCGGATAATCCTAAACAATTACAGCTGTATTCATGATTCGGAGAAAAAATAATTGAACCATCAGAATAACCATAAAAAAATCATGATCATAGATGACCACCCTCTTTTCAGGGAAGGCCTGAAGGCAATAATTGAAAGAGATACGCGGTATAAGGTAATTGGCGAGGCAGGAACAGGCAGACAGGGTATAAAAATGGCAAGGGAGCTGAAGCCTGACCTTGCAGTAATAGACATATCCCTTCCTGACCTGAACGGTATTCAGGTAACCCAGGAAATGATAGATCAGCTCCCGAAAATCAAAATCATGATAGTCAGCATGCATTCAAAGATTGATTATATTGCCGAAGCGTTTCAGGCAGGAGCTCTTGGATATGTCGCCAAGGACTCGGCATCTGACAGACTTCTGCATGGAATAGACTGTGTTCTTAAAGGTGATTATTTTCTTGACAGCTCAGTATCGCATCAGGTTGTTGAAAAACTGCTCCAGTTCCCTGTCAAGGAAGCTAAAATAGCTGACAGCGAATATGGTTCCCTAACTCCAAGGGAACAGGAGGTAATGAGGCTTCTGGCAGAAGGTTCGACTCCTAAGGAAATCGCTGATAAACTTTGCATCAGCCCTAAAACAGTTGAAAATCACAGGGCAAATATCATGAAGAAGCTTGACATACACAGCACAATGGAACTTGTCAGATACGCAGCAAGACTTGGTCTTATAGATGTAGATCTTTGGAAAGAGTAATTTGTTCTTCAAATATTAAATATGATTTCTGGGCAACAGTTCCAGAACTTGATTAATGATTACCTCAAAAAAAATTGAGCAACATTAATTCTTTTGCCCACCTTACTTAGATTATTCTTATCTTTATTTATCGTAGAAACAGGCCTTTAAAAGGCCTGAGTTTATTTCAGGAGACTATAAACGAATGATAATATCAGTAATTCTTGCAGGCGGCTCAGGCACAAGACTATGGCCATTATCCAGAGAGCTTTATCCTAAGCAGCTTATCAATCTTGTTAACGAAGACACAATGCTCCAGAACACATTGACCAGACTTAATGGTGTCGAAAAAAAAGGTTCGCCCATAATAATATGTAACGAAGATCACAGATTCATGGTCGCAGAACAGATCAGACAGATCGGCACCCAAACTCCGACAATCATTCTTGAGCCTGCGGGCAGAAACACCGCACCAGCAGTTGCAGTTGCCGCGTTCCATGCTTTTCGTTCCGATCATGACGCAGTCCTTCTTGTCATGCCTGCGGATCATCACATAGAAAATTCCGAGGCATTTGCAAAAGCCATGAATACAGCTGCAAAAATTGCAACAAACAATGTCATGATAACATTCGGAATTGTTCCTGAATCTCCTGAGACAGGATACGGATATATAAAAAAAGGAAAAGCCTGCTGCTCAGATGACATAAATGAAAAAACAGAAGCCTTTCTTATAGACAGTTTTGTAGAAAAGCCTGATCTTGAAACCGCAAAAAAATATGTGGAATCTGGAGAGTATTACTGGAACAGCGGCATGTTCATGTTCAGGGCCGGGACTTATATTGAAGAGCTCTCAAAATATGCTCCAGAAATGATTAAGCAGTGCGAAACAGCAGTAAAACTCGGCAAGGCTGATCTCGATTTTTTCAGGCTTGATGCCGAAGCTTTCAAGGCATGTCCGAGCGACTCCATTGACTATGCTGTTATGGAAAAGACAGACAGAGGAGTAATGATTCCTTTAAAAGCAGGTTGGAACGATCTGGGATCATGGCAGTCTCTGTGGCAGACGGGCAAAAAAGACTGCAATATGAACGTGCTCCACGGTGACACCCTGCTTCATGATGTTAAAAATTCTTATATACATGCATCAGAGCGAATGGTCGCAGCCATTGGTCTTGAAAATCATATTATTGTGGAAACCTCTGACGCAGTCCTTGTATCTCCCATGGACAGAAGCCAGGATATCAAACATCTTGTATCAAAGCTGAAATCCTCAAAAAGATCAGAGGCAACAATACACAGAAAAGTTTACAGACCGTGGGGAGCATATGAAAGTATAGACTTTGCTGACCGCTTTCAGGTAAAAAGAATAACAGTCAAACCCGGCGGAGTACTGAGCCTTCAGAAGCATTATCACAGGGCCGAACACTGGATTGTTGTGCATGGGACAGCTCTTGTTACAAAGGACAATGAATCTTTTCTTTTAAAAGAAGATGAATCGACCTACCTTCCTCTTGGCGTCACACACAGGCTTGAGAATCCTGGAAGAATTCCGCTCGAACTGATAGAGGTACAGACAGGCCCGTATCTGGGGGAAGACGACATCGCCCGTTTTGAAGATGTTTATGGAAGAACAAAATAATGATAATGTCGCAAAAAGTCCGATTACCGTCATTCCGGCGCAGGCTGGAATCCAGAAATGCCTGAGAATATTGGATTCCGGATCAAGTCCGGCATGACGCCGTCGCCCTTTTTTGACTTTTTGCGAGTCCATCAAATAATAAACCGAAAAGTTTTTTGCGGAGCTTTTTTAAATTTAACACAACCCGCCGGAGGCAATCTGTAAAATGGCTTTAAAAAACATAATAGTGACAGGCGGATGCGGCTTCATAGGCTCCAACTTCATAAGAAAGGCTCTTTCAGAACAGAAGGACTGGAGAATAATAAACATAGATGCCCTGACATATGCGGGCAATCCTGAAAATCTGTCTGACATGGATAAGGAACTTGAAAAAAGGTATGTTTTTGAAAATGGGGATATTATAGACCCTGTATTCCTCGAATCTGTTTTCAGAAAGCACTCACCTGTTGCGGGCGTTTTTCATTTTGCCGCAGAATCCCATGTCGACAGATCCATTCATGGACCGCTTGCCTTCCTCAAAACAAATGTGGAAGGCACGTTCAGACTTCTTGAGGCTTCGGAAAAACATCTGAAGGCCCTTGACGTAGAAACGGATTTCAGATTCATACATGTTTCGACAGACGAAGTTTACGGAAGCCTTGGGGATGAAGGCAGATTCACTGAATCAACACCCTATGATCCTTCAAGTCCCTACTCTGCATCAAAAGCATCCTCGGATCATTTTGTGGCAGCATGGCACAGAACCTACGGATTCCCGGCAATAATCACAAACTGCTCTAATAATTACGGTCCTTACCAGTTTCCTGAAAAACTGATTCCCCTGATGATCATGAACATAATTGAGGAAAAACCTCTGCCTGTTTACGGAAGCGGGACAAATGTCAGGGACTGGCTCTACGTTGAAGATCACTGCAACGCACTTATAACCGTATTTGAAAAAGGGACGCCCGGCGAGACTTACAACATAGGCGGAGGAGCAGAGAAAAAAAACATTGAAATAGTCAAACTCCTCTGCGATATGCTGGATTCGGTATTAGGCAGGCCAGAGGGCAAAAACAGGGATCTGATTACATTCGTCAAAGATAGGCTTGGACATGATTACAGATACGCCATAGATTCCTCCAAAATCAGGGATGAACTTGGATGGGAACCTGCTTACAGCTTTGAAGGGGCCATAAAGAAAACAGTGGAATGGTATCTTTCAAACCTGAACTGGGTAGAAAGAATACGAAGCGGAGAATACAGAAAATGGCTTGAAACCAATTACGGCAAGCTGATGGTTTAATGCCGGCGTTTGGGACCATCATTATTGTTGATTGTCTCGCAAAAAGTCAAAAAAACGTGTCAGTGTCATGCCGGACTTGATCCTGCATCTTTGTATTTTCAGACAGGTCTGGATTCCGGCCTTGCCGGAACGACGAAAATCAGATTTTTTGCAACCTTGTCATTGATGGCAACAGGCATAAAATATAACATTTTTGCGGAGCTTTTTCAAAAAACGGCCCGACGGCAGATAATCGACATTTTTGACGGAAAATTAACCATAAAAGGCAAAAAGCCTGGGTAAACAGTTACCAGAATTTTAGGACAAGACTATGAAGGGAATAATCCTCGCAGGAGGTAGCGGCACAAGGCTATATCCGATTACAAGAGCTGTCAGCAAGCAGCTGTTGCCCATATATGACAAGCCAATGATATACTATCCTCTCTCTGTACTCATGCTGGCTGGCATAAGGGAAATACTGATCATATCAACGCCAACGGATCTGCCAAGATTCAAGGATCTTCTCCAGACAGGAAAGCAGTGGGGATTAGAGTTCTCGTATGCCGAGCAGCCCAGCCCAGATGGCCTGGCCCAGGCGTTCACAATTGGGGAGGACTTCATAAACAAAGAAAATGTTTGTCTCATTCTTGGAGATAACCTCTTCTATGGCCAGGGACTTACCCAAAAACTACAGAGCGCTGCTTCGCTTGAAAAAGGCGCTGTGGTTTTCGGTTATTGGGTAAATGATCCTGAAAGATATGGAGTCGTGTCTTTTGATGAATCAGGAAATGCCGCAAGAATAATTGAAAAGCCTGAAAAACCTGAATCAAATTACGCTGTAACAGGCCTTTATTTTTATGACAACCAGGTTGTTGAAATCGCAAAATCGCTCAAGCCTTCTCCAAGGGGAGAGCTTGAAATTACAGACATAAACCAGCGCTACCTTGAAAAAGACCAACTCATGGTGGAAAAACTCGGACGTGGCTTTGCATGGCTTGACACTGGAACACACGAATCCCTGAATCAGGCATCTGCCTTTATTGAGGCTGTTGAAAAAAGACAGGGGCTTAAAATAGCATGCATAGAGGAAATAGCGTTCAGGATGAAATACATAAATGAGGCAAGGCTCGAAGAACTTGCAAAACCCATGCTTAAAAACGAATACGGGAAGTATCTGATGAGGCTTCTCAAAACCGGTATATAACACAAAGATATTATTATATTTAGATCAGGTATTACAGATTATGAATGTTATAAAAACAGATATTCCCGGGGTTCTCATCATAGAGCCAAAGGTTTTCGGAGATCAGAGGGGCTATTTCCTTGAAACTTTTCAGGCGGACAGATACAGAGATGCGGGTATAGGCTGCGACTTTGTCCAGGACAATCTTTCTTTTTCTGAAAGAGGCGTTCTGCGGGGCCTTCATTTTCAGATAAAACAGCCCCAGGCCAAACTTGTACAGGTTCTCAAAGGGAGTGTCTATGATGTTGCAGTTGACATAAGGCCAGGCTCTCCGACGTTCGGGAAATGGGTGGGGATTGAGCTTTCTGAAAACGACCACAGACAGTTTTTCATTCCTGAGGGCTTTGCCCATGCATTCTGCGTACTGAGTGACACAGCACTTTTCAATTACAAGTGCAGTAATTACTATAATCCGGCTGACGAAGGCGGCATAATCTGGTCCGATCCTGAAATAGGTATTGAATGGCCGCTAAACAAACCGGTGCTTTCGCAAAAAGACTCTGATTATCCCAAACTATCTGAAATCAAACCAGAAAACCTGCCGGTTTTTCATAAATAACCGGAGAAAAAAATGAAAATTCTTGTAACAGGATCAAAAGGGCAGCTCGGATCAGAACTCATGATTCAGGGTTCAGAACGTGGGCATGAAATGTCGGGCTATGACATACCTGAACTTGATATATCTGATCAGAAAAAAATATCTGATATTATTTCAAATGGTCATTTTGATATTGTAATCAACGCTGCTGCATATACGGCTGTTGATCTTGCTGAAACTGAGCAAGAAAAATCTGAAAACGTCAACGCAAAAGGCCCTCAGTATATTGCAGAAGCCTGTGCTAAGACAAATACACATCTTATCCATGTTTCGACCGACTATGTCTTTAACGGCTCAAAAAAAGATCCGTATACTGAAAATGATCTACCGGATCCCATAGGTGTTTACGGAACAACGAAACTGAAAGGTGAAAAGGCGGTTCAGTCAATCCTCAAGAATCATATAATTGTCAGAACAGCCTGGGTATATGGGACTCACGGTAAAAACTTCGTCAAAACCATGCTTGCCCTCGGCAAAGACAGGGAAGAACTGAGGGTGGTAAGCGATCAGACCGGATGCCCCACAGACAGTTTTGACCTTGCGGCGGCACTCCTGACAGCGGCGGAATCAGTCGTAAAAGATGGCAGAACGGATTTATGGGGCACTTACCATTTCTGCGGAGCAGGTAGAGTCACATGGCACGGATTCGCCGAAGCCATTTTTGAAGAGGCCAGAAAATTTGAAAAATTCAAGGTTAGAAAAATTCAAGCCATAACCACTTCAGAATACCCTACACCGGCAAAAAGACCTGCAAATTCGGTTCTTGACTGCACAAAATTTTCAAATAGTTTCAAAATACGGATCCCTGAATGGAACCAAAGTTTAAACAGAATGATTAAAAGGCTTTACGCGTAAATGAAAAAGAAAAGAATCCTGATAACCGGGGCAGCGGGTTTCATTGGTTTTTATCTTTCCAGAAGGCTTCTTGAAGAAGGACATGAGGTCACAGGCGTTGATAATATTAATGACTATTATGACCCAGCTCTCAAGGAAGCCAGACTGAATATGCTCCATGAGCACAGAAAATTCAATTTTTACAAGACTGATATCGCGGACAGAAAAAAAGTCGAGCGCATATTCAGAAAACCTTCTTTTGATATTGTCGTAAATCTTGCTGCCCAGGCAGGAGTCAGATATTCCCTCACAAATCCAGAAGCCTACGTTGACACAAATCTGGTGGGTTTCGCAAATATTCTGGAAAACTGCAGGAGAAGACCTCCCGAACATCTTGTTTTCGCGTCATCAAGCTCAGTGTACGGAGCCAGTGACGACACTCCTTTTTCCATCAAACAAAGAACGGACAAGCCAGTTTCTCTTTATGCCGCCACAAAAAAAGCAAATGAGCTGATGGCACATACATATGCCCATCTGTACCAGCTTCCATGTACCGGCCTAAGATTTTTTACGGTCTACGGCCCCTGGGGTAGACCAGACATGGCTTATTTCAAATTCACAAAAGCAATTTTGGATGGCGAGTCCATTGATGTTTACAATAATGGTCACATGCAAAGGGACTTCACATATATAGATGATATAATCGAAGGAACGGTCAGGGTCATGAACAACCCGCCCCCCAAAAGCAAGATCATAACATATGAAGACAGCAAGGGAGCCCCGTTCAAGCTATATAATATCGGCAATAATAATCCGGTTGAACTTGGTGATTTCATCAAGACCCTCGAAGATGCCCTGGGCAAAACAGCTGTCAAAAACATGCTTCCTATGCAGCCGGGAGATGTTCCTTCGACATTTGCGGATATAAGCAGCCTTGAAAACGATGTCGGATTCAAGCCTTACACTCCCCTTGAAAAAGGACTTAAAGACTTCGTTGGCTGGTATAAGTCATATTACAGGATAGAAAATAAGGAACAATAATGAAAAAAGGCACAATACTGGTCACTGGCGGAGCAGGATACATAGGCAGCCATACTTGCGTAGCCCTATCCGCAGGCGGCTACGAAACGATCATACTTGACAATTTCTCAAACAGCAAAGAGTCATCCATTGCGAGAATAAAAGAAATTTCAGGGGTAATGCCCAAATTCATAAAGGCCGATGTAAGGGACGATGACGCTCTTGATTCAGTTTTTAAAAATAATAAGATAGACGCTGTAATTCATTTTGCAGGGCTCAAGGCAGTGGGAGAATCGACCGAAAAACCTCTGGAATACTATGAAAACAATGTTTACGGCGCCATCTGCCTCATGAAGTCCATGAAAAAAAATGGGGTAAAGAGCCTTGTATTCAGCTCTTCCGCGACTGTTTACGGAACTCCTCCGAGCGTCCCGATCAGAGAGGATTTCCCGCTCCAGACAGCGAGCCCTTATGGCCGCACAAAACTCATGATTGAGGAAATACTCAGGGATTTTCATCTGTCGGATCCATCCTGGAGCATAGCAATCCTTAGATACTTCAATCCGACAGGAGCTCATTCCAGCGGCCTTATAGGCGAAGATCCAAATGGCATACCCAATAACCTTACTCCATATATTACCCAGGTTGCCATAGGAAGACTCAAGGAATTACAGGTTTTCGGCAATGATTATCCAACTAAGGACGGAACAGGAGTAAGGGACTATATCCACGTCGTTGACCTTGCCGAAGGCCACGTAAAGGCTCTGGAAAAACTATCCAAAGGATCAGGCCTGTTCACATACAATCTTGGAACCGGAAATGGCTACAGCGTTCTTGATATGGTCGCGGCATTCGAAAAAGCCACTGGCAAAAAAATTCCATACAGGATTGCCGCGCGAAGATCAGGTGACATAGCCGAATGTTTTGCGGACCCCACCCTTGCAGCAACCGAGCTCAACTGGAAAACAAAATACGGTCTTGAAGAAATGGCAAGGGATTCATGGAAATGGCAGTCAACTAATCCTAATGGATATGTGTAGATTTCCCAGTTTTTTTATTAACGCAACCTTTTCACCCAAGCTCATATCAAAATTGACGACACAAAGATGATCGTAGAGTGCTCAAGCAGCAATGCTTGCGCACCGAATAAGAACGACCTTTGATATATTTCACATCGTCATGAATTGAACTCTTCTGTTAGACGAAAGGTCAAAGGCCGCTTTTTGAAAAAAGCTTGGCAAAAACTTTTCGGTTATGGATTCTTTTACTTGAGAAACATATGTTCTCAACTTGCAAAAAAACCATAAAAATTTTGGAAAAGGGTTTGCCAGTAATAATGCAACAACAAGCTTGCCATTTAAATGGCCTGACTCATTTCAAATGTTCAAGCTCTTACATTGATGAGTATAGTAATCCGAATTACTGAAATCATAAATCCATTTCATGCATTAGTGATATTTCCGGATGCTGAAAGAAAATATTAAATGACTTTGACCAAAAATCTTTCAAAATTTGCATGGTTGTCCATAGCAGCGGCCATGGTAACAATTCTTATGAAGGCCGAAGCCTATTTTCTGACAGGCTCAGTTGGTCTTTTGTCAGATGCCCTGGAGTCCTTTGTCAATTTAGCTGGTGCATTAATGGCCCTTGCAATGCTCGCAATAGCCTCAAAGCCTCCTGACAGGGATCATAATTTTGGTCATGGAAAAGCGGAATACTTCTCCAGCGGATTTGAAGGAGCTCTGATAGTTGTTGCTGCAATAAGCATTGCATATGCCGCAGGGATAAGACTTTTTAATCCCAGGCCCATTGAAAAAATAGACATAGGCCTTGCTGTCTCAGTAGGAGCGTCAGCCATAAACTTCGTGGCGGCCAGAATACTTGGCAAAGCGGGTCAAAAAAACAATTCCATCACCCTTGAGGCAAATTCTAGGCATCTCATGACTGATGTCTGGACCTCAGCAGGGGTTCTCATAGGAGTAGGGGCTGTAAAGATAACCGGGTGGTTGTGGCTTGACCCTGTGGTTGCGATAATCGTAGCCATGAGTATTCTGCTGACAGGATTCAGGCTGGTTTCAAAATCCATATCAGGACTCATGGATATAGCCCTTCAGCCTGAAGAACAGGCACTCATAACTGATATAATGAGCAAGTACTCCCAAAACGGTCTGGTTGAATACCACGAGCTATGCACAAGACAGGCGGGCACTAAAAAGTTCGTCTCAATGCATGTTCTTGTACCTGGATCATGGACGGTTCAAAAAGGTCACCAGCTTGTGGAAGACATAGAAGATGAGATATCTGCATCAATCCAAGGTGTTACTGTAATAACCCACCTTGAACCAATTGAAGAAGAACACTTGAAATAAGCTTGATGGTCTCGCAAAAACTCAAAAATGGGCGGTGTCATCATGCCGGGCTTGATCCGGCATCTTTGTATTTTCAGATACTTCTGGATTCGGGCCTGGCCGGAATGATGGTAATTGAAGTTTTTGCGATCTTGTCAAACTTAGGAAGTAAGGTGTGATTTTGTTCCAGCCTCAATAAAATCAAGGATTGTATCAATTATTGTGTCAAGATCTGATGTATAGTGTTTCTCCATCTCAGGCATATGATCAAATCTGTCCACCCTTTTCCATCCTGATATAGTCTGCTGGACGACTCCTATTGAAAAATAGAGTTTTAAAAGAAGAATTTTGCCGGGAAGCTCGGGAAGGGCAAGGGAAAGAAGATCAAACATCCTGACAAAAAGAGGGATTACAAGCTCAAGAAAAGGGTCAGCCTGGACATTGTCAGGATCATTCAGTGCCCTTCCCACAAGCATGGAAAATTCCATCCAGCCTTCACCCGCCTCCATATGCCTCAGCGTCGGCTCAACAAATGCTGCGAGGATTTCCCTGACGTCAGGCTTCCTGTTTTCATCTTTACATTTTTGGTCAATTTCATCAAGAAGCCTGAATCTAATTTCATTCATGGGAATCAGCCTTCGTTCAAAAACTGACTTGAGGAGTTTGTCCTTTGACCCGAAATGATAGTTGACCGAAGCAAGATTTACCATTGCAGTAGATGTTATTTCCCTCAAAGAGGTATTATGATACCCTTTGACTGCAAAAAGCCTTTCGGCCGCACCAAGAATTCTGTCCTTGGTGCCCGGATTGTCCATGCATTTTGAGTTATCCACCATGTCTGCTTTCCTTGATAATTTTTCCGAATGATACATACATATTTTAAACATTCGTTTAAATCAATCGTTTTATTAAAACAAGCAGATACATAATACGCACACATTTAGACATGCCGTATTTTTTGACAACATCGCAAAAAGTCAAACTACCATCATTCCGGCCAGGCCTGAATCCAGAAGTATCTGAAAATACAAAGATTGATCAACGACAATTATTTTTCCGTGTCAGCGACAGTTATAATTCCCGATCCAGTTTCCTAATTTAAGGCGCATTTTCCTCACTTTTTTCCTCGTTAATTTTCTGTTTTGACTTTTCCAG
>NZ_AUEY01000043.1 GCF_000426225.1 Desulforegula conservatrix Mb1Pa | reverse complement strand
GGCCTATGGAAGCATGTCAGAAGCGAGACACAAAATTGGCGATTATCTGAGGTTCTACAACACAAAAAGGCCTCACCAGAGCTTTAAGAATAATACGCCTGATAAAACATATTTTGAAGGTCTGGAAATTCCAATCGCCGCTTGAAGCTTTTATTAAAAATATGAGACACAGAGGTCAAAATTATATAAGGATTTGTTGATAGGATTTTCACTTATATTTTCAGAAAATCTGTCCAATCAAAACCGACCACTTATTAACATATTGTTATTTGAGTTGATGTAACTATTCACCAATCTTGAAATTCAACTTATGGAGGGACGCTTTTTTGAAAAAAAAGCTTGGCAAAAAACTTCAGGTTTTGAAAGCATTATCTTTTCTCTGCTTGCGATATTCAGCTTACCAAAAGCTTAATCATGATAATCAGAACCATATAAAAATATGTTGCGAAGCAGCACTGTCCGGCTTAACCCTTGCAAATAATTACTTCAAATTTTTTATAAAACAGCGCATTTTTTTATTGACGACTTAAAAAATATTTTTGGGGCGGCTTGTAATTTTTACTTTAATTACAAGTGGTTATAAATATATGCGCTATTCTATGCCACCCAAGAAAAAGATCCAATCTGAAACATACGATAAATTTATCGCGCCTTTAAATGATATAGTCCCAAAATCTCCGGCACTTCTGTCAAGAGGCAATCATCCCTTGGCAATAAAAACCACGCACCTTGTTAATGCCTTGATATATTACCATCTCCAGGAATACGATTCAGCCAGACATCTTATCCAGGATCTTGAAAAAAACAACTTCGCCCGGCAACGCATTGCTCCTGAAAAAGGTCTTCGTCGCAGCACCCTTGGAGAAACCTTGAACCACCGAGGATCTGAACAGCTTCTTTATATATTTAAGGAGCTGTATGAGAAAGCTGCCGAAGTCATTCCTAAAAAATATGAAGAGCTTGGAGAACTCATCGCGATCGATGGAACTCTTATCGATGCCGTCATGACAATGTACTGGGCCGATTACAGCAAAACGAAAAAAGGCTAAAGGCCATTTTGGCTTAAACATCAATCAGTCTATACCATCCAGTATTTATCTAACCGCTGGCAAAGATCCTGAACGACCATTCGTTCCCATGATTCTTACAAAGGGCCAAGCTGGCGTTATGGATCGAGGTTATCAATGTCACAGAAGTTTTGATCTACTTCAGAAAGATGACAAATTCTTCGTATGCAGAATCAAAAAATGCACTACGAAAACTGTTATCAAAGAAAATCCAATAAAGCCTGGCTCTTATATATTTTTTGATGCTATCGTTCTGCTCGGAACCTCAGGCATTAATCAGACTGAATATCCTCTCAGGGTTGTTGGATACAAAGTCGGAAACGTCGAGTACTTCGTTGCCACCAACCGCTGTGACCTCTCCGCAGAACAGATTGCCACCATATACAAGCTCAGATGGAAAATTGAAACTTTCTTCCGGTGGTGGAAACAGCATCTGAAAGTTTATCACATCATGTCAAGAACTGAACACGGAGTTATAGTACAGATACTTGGCGGTCTGATTACATACCTTCTTATGGTCATATATTGCAGAAAACAGTTTGATGAACCTGTTTCCATCAATAGAGTCAGAGAGCTAAGATCCTCTATTGCCAATGATATAGGCCCAAATAAGAATCAACGCTTGCAACAATATATAGTCTTGTTGTGTACGTTACTCTTTTGGAAATTGACATATAAGATGCTTTCCAATTAGGGCAATTTCCAAGCCGGACAGTGCTGGTTGCGAAGAGATTTTCCAAAAATATAGCCGCATAAAAAAGCAGATTGAATAGTTACTTTGCAATTACCTCAATATCAGGCAGGTTCTGATAAAGCTGCTCAATGGTTTTATTCTGGATCAATGCCTCCACAACAATTTGAAGAGGTTCAGCCCAAATTTCAGACAGGTCTCTTTCTACCGCCTCAATTATTGGGAAAGCCAGTTTCTCTTGGGGAGGATTAAATGCTGCGGCGACACCAGGTTTATTGCCTCTGGCGTCAATTCTATACCAGCCATATTCTTTTAGAAACACTGCATTCAGGCCATGTAAACAATATGGAGGCCCGCCGCTACCAGCCGACAATCTTTGATAACAAAGCCCCGCAGGAATTCCATTTGCCCTTAGAAGTGCGGCCAGCAAATGACTTTTGGAATAACAAAAACCTGTGCCATGAATCAGTACGTCAGAGGCTTTGCAGGTAACGGGATTTTTCTGATGGTCCCAACTGTGTAATATGGAATCCCTGACAAACTCGTAACAAGCCTTAGCTATAGACTCATCAGAATAGCAGCCTTCGGCAAGCTCCTTTGCCTTAAAACCAACCAGAGGATGCATCCAATCAATATACTCGCTACATTCAAGATATTTTTCCATGCTTTCTTTCAACATGATTTAGGCGTTTGGCAATACAAGCTAAATCAGAATTAAGATGTTTATAGAGCAAGGCGCCAGAAAAAAATCCGAGCGCGTTCTATTTCACCAACACAGTTTTTGCTTTTCGTATTAAATGTTTTGTCAGCTTTTCGAGTAAGTCTGATTTCAAGTTCCAGCAATGCCAGTAGAGTTTAACAGGTACATGGCAATCAGGCGAGAGATTGATCATTTTCCCAGCCTTTACCAAAGACGCACTCTGTTGATCCGGCAGCATTCCGTAAGCAAGACCCAGTGAAATGAAATCCGCAAACTTCTCTACTGATGGAACATAATGGTTCGGGAAAAAAGATGGGGCCTCATTAAGGGCCTGAAAAAGGAGTTTGTGATGCAGCTCGTCATGCCTGTCGAAGATGACAGCCGGAGCCCTGCGGACATCTTCCACGTTGAGGCCTTCAGGGAACCACTTGGCGGCAAACTCAGGTGAGGCCATCATACGGTAATTCATCAGGCCTATATATTCTATTCTGCATCCCTGCATGGCTTGATCCTGACTGCTGATGCAGCCGATTACCTCGCCATCTTTCAAGAGCTTATGGGTCTGTTCCTGATCGTTCGCCCGAATGTCAAGAAGCACCTTTTCCTCAAGCAGGAAAGGATGGATTGCATCCAAAAGCCAAAGAGCGAGACTGTCTGCATTAATACCGACCGCAATGGACGTAAAATCCTTTTTGCCGGACTCGTCCAGCTCCCTGAACAGATCATCTTCGAGTCTCTTGACCTTGAGATAGTGGTTCAGGAGTTTTTGTCCGGCCGAAGTTGCTTTTGGCGGTGTTGTCCTTGCAATCAATATCTGTCCGGTCTGTTCCTCCAATAATTTCAAGCGCTGGGAAACAGCAGACTGGGTGATATTAAGTGCCTTGGCAGCCTTGTCAAACCCGCCTTCCCGGGCAACCATGGATAGAGCTTCAATGAGTTTATAATCAAGCATGACCAATAATTAGCATAGCTAATGCTTGATTAAAACAATTAATTTTACTTCTGATTATTCCTGCCCTATCTTCCCAGAAACATGTTGGGTTTCAACCCAACCAACAGGCTAATTTCGTTATGCATTAAAGATGACACCGAGGAGGAAGCGCCGGAGGTGTACGTTGTTTGTACATCGAGGAGCTGACGACAACGCCAACGCAGGTGCCGCTTGAATTCGAAATGGAATAAAACGACATACAAGAAGGGGTAATAATGCTTGCGCCATTCATACAGGGATTCGGAACAGGGGGGGGCTTGATTGTTGCCATTGGAGCGCAGAATGCCTTTGTTCTTTCTCAAGGGGTTCGGAAAAACCACCATCTGATCATCGCATTGATCTGCATTGTCTGCGACGCTATTTTTATCTTCGCCGGAGTTGCAGGTTTTGGAGGCGTGGTATCCCAAAATCCCATTTTAACTCAGTGGGTGGCATGGGGCGGCGTAGCTTTTCTCTTTTTTTACGGCCTTAGATCTCTTCGTTCAGCCTTGCTGGGAGGGAGCATGGATACAAACGTCATGGCGGTGAAGACGCTGAAAACAGCCATAATCACGACATTGGCCGTCACCCTGCTCAATCCTCATTTTTATCTGGACACGGTAATTCTTCTTGGCGGTGTGAGTAGCCAGTTCCAGGGACAAAGCAGGCTGTATTTCATGATGGGAGCCATTTGCGCATCCACACTCTGGTTCATCAGCCTGAGCCTTGGTGGCCAACTGCTCGCGCCTATGTTTAAGAAGCAGATATCCTGGCGTATTCTCGACAGCCTGGTATGCGCGACCATGTGGACGATTGCCGCATCACTAACCATTCATGGGCTTTCTGCTTAGCGACCGTGGATTTTCGATCACAACGAAATTTGGGTTTCGTGCCTCAACCCAACTTACAGGGCTGTGATACAGATATTCAAATGCCAGGGCATTTCCGGAATTCTTTCTGAAAAGGTTGAATATTTGAATCAAGAAAAGATTCATGAGCAGGTATATCAGCAAATGTTTCCGGATGCTTCATAGCCTTCACCTATAAGAAATCTCTATTCTGCCTCGCAGATAAATCCCTTAAGATACATGCTCTCAGGAAAATTGAGGGCAATAGGATGATCTTCAGCCTGATTCATGAAACCAGTGATTCTTACGTTTCTGCCAGCGTCAAGCGGTTATTTTCTGGAAGAGATCTGGCCTATGTCCTGAGCAGAAAGATTGTCATATTCAATCCTAAAGAGTCTTATTCGCCTGATCCATAACCAAACGGAACCCAAAATCATTAAACTTGAAGACCGGAGAAAAATTCCCACGATGGGCGGCTCGGCAGATTCTTGTATCACAAAACCAGCTTCCACCACGCTGAACAACACGCATATGATCTAATGAAGATGCCGTTCGATTAGTAGTATTCTCTTTTGGATAATAATCGTAGTCATCAGAACACCACTCGCAAACATTTCCAATCATGTCGTAAAGGTTCCAATCGTTTGGTCTTTTTGTCATCACAGGATGAGTAGTTTTGTTACTGTTATTGTTATACCACGCAATATCATCTTTATTCCCATATACCGCTTCAGAACTTCCAGCCCTGCAGGCATATTCCCATTCTTCTTCGGTTGGGAGACGAAATATACCCTTCTTCATTTTATTAAGGGCAATTATAAATTCGTTTGCGTCTTCCCATGATACATTGTCAACAGGACAATTATCTCCACAGCCTTTAAATTCAGATGGATTGTTACCCATAACAGCCTTCCACTGCCCCTGGGTAACTTCTGTAGTCTGCATATAAAATCCCTTGTTAATTCTGACATGATGCTGCTCTTCAACATCAAGCCGCCCTTCTTCACTCAAAGGGCTTCCCATTAAAAACTCTCCTGGAGGGATATAAGCAAACATCATCAACGGTAAAGGGCCATTGATTATGCTACCGGCTTTTTCAATTGCAAAACCAATGCAGGGGGAAAATACTAAAACTGATATCAGTAACAAAAAACGCTTCATCTTTATCCTTTCATTTAGTTCTTATGCATAAAATAAACCAATAAAACCCCACAAGCACTGACAGTAAAAAAGCCACGACCACAGATTATGAAAATAAAACTTGGCCGATAAGAATAATGTTTTATTAAGTCGCCAGAACTAAACCCACCGACCTGATTTTAGAACCAATGCCACACGCTGAAAACGTTTATGCCTATTCTGCTGCACAGATAAATCCCTTAAGATACATGCTCTCAGGAAAATTTAAGGCAATAGGATGATCTTCAGCCTGGTTCATGAAACCTGTGATCTTTGCTTTTCTTCCTGCGTCGAGGGCAGCGTCTGCCGTTATCTTCTGGAAAAGATCCCTGTCCATGTGACCTGAGCATGAGAAGTTGAAAAGATATCCTCCTGGGGAAAGAAGCTTGAAGGCGAGCATGGCTATGTCCTTATAACCCCTGGCAGCTTTGACGACCTGGGCCGCTGATTCCGCGAACTTGGGAGGGTCGAGGACAATTACGTCATATCTTTTTCCAGCCCTAACCTCTTCCCTCAGGAATGCGAATACATCGGCCTTTACATGATCGTACCTTTCATTTTCAAAGCCGTTGAGCTCCATATTCTTTTTTGAGATCTCAAGGGCGCTTTCTGAAACGTCGACGCAGGTCGCGTGGCTGCATCCGCCTTTTAAGGCTGATATGGCGAATCCTCCTGTGTAAGAAAAGCAGTTCAGAACCCTTTTGCCTTCGGAATACTCTCCAAGGATTCTTCTATTATCCCTCTGATCGAGGTAAAAGCCTGTCTTGTGGCCGTTTTTGATGTCAACAAGAAACCTGCAACCGTTTTCATCGATTTCGAGCAAATCAGGAGGAGAAGGGTATTTTATGAGGCCTGTGATCAGATCGAGGCCTTCCTTTTTTCTGGAAGATGAATCAGAGCGCTCAAATATGCCTGATTCAGGATAAAGCCTTTCAAGGGCCGCGATTATGCTCTTTTTCTGGAATTCGGCACCTGCTGAAAGAAACTGACATACGAGGAAACCTGCATACCTGTCTATTATGACTCCTGGAAGATAGTCCGACTCTGAACTGACTATCCTAACCGCTGAAGAAACCTTCTCAGTCCTTGATCTTAGGGATGCGGCCTTTTCAATTCTCAGCCTGAAAAAACCTTCGTCTACATATTCTTCCGGATCAAAACTCCAGACCCTGGCCCTGATCTGGGAGAAAGGAGAATAGGCCGCAAGACAGAGAAAATCTCCTTTTGCGCTTCTTACCTCGACAGTCTCTCCTGATTCCGCTCCTTTTGGTTCCTTTTTGACTGCTCCTGAAAAAACCCACGGATGGCGTCTTGCGAAACTCTTTTCCCGACCTTCTTTAACAACTAATATTTTTGACATTATCCTGCCATATCTTAAAAAATTATAATTATTCAGATTGTTATACTTGTCCTTGGAAGTCCCTTTTGAAAGTTGAAATAAGGCAAATGTAGGGTGCGTGCAAGGACGGCACGCACCCTACGGGAAATCGTTAATTCAACATCATTGATGATCAGAGTGAGGGCTAAATCGATTAATATTTAGCCCCCTCATCTTAAGCCTTCTCCCCCGAAGCGCTGGGAGAAGGTGCTATTTTAAAAACTTCACTTTGTGACGATTAGAAACATAAAATCTATTCCATCATTCTTCTTCAGTTTCAGTCTCACCGACATGACCAGAAACCATACAGTTGATGACGAGCTTTCTCGGCTTTCCGTACTCTATTATCCGCGCCGGGTCAAAGCCGCCTGAGAGATAGAAATCCCTGAAAGACTGATCTTCGAGCAGCTCTAATATAAAGCCCATATGACCTGAATACCCATTATTATCAAGCGACTGAAGCCTTCTTAAAGACTCCTTGTAAAATTCATTCACCTGCACATGAATAACAGCGCCCTGATCCTTCCCGCATTTCTTTAGGGAATAAAGCCTTCTGCATATGAAAGGCCTTATGTCATATATCATGCAAAGCCCATTTTTCTGGAGGAAAGGGCATTCAGACTCCTTCTGATGAAGCTTGTTTCTTATGTTTCTCCTTAGCCTCTCCTGAACAAGTTTCTGCATAGGCTTAGGCATCAAAGCCAGTCTTTCAAGTATTTCCATGCCTTCGAGGGTGGTTATGTCTATTGGTCCTGAACCTGTGCAGCAGAAAGAACATCCAGGGCCGCATGCGGCTTCCTGTTTGAAAGAAACAGAGAATTCCTCGAAATCGGAATAAATATGATCGAGATCCTGCTTGTATTTTTCATTAAATATTTTTATTTCAGTAGTCATTGGCAATCCGTATAATTTGGTTTAATGGCATTCAGATGAAACTGTATTTCTATGTTTCAAGGATTATCTGAACCTTCTTTATCAGCTCATCCATTGGAAAAGGTTTTTTGAGCAAAAGAGTTTCTTCCTTGATACCGTGGCTCTCGAGGGCTTCACCCTCATAACCTGAGATAAAAAGAATCTTCATTTCAGGACACAGTTCCAGAAGCTTTTCTGCGACTTCAGGGCCGTTCATTTCAGGCATTACCACATCAGATATTAACAGATCAATTTTCCCGCGATTTTCAAAACCGGTTTTCAGAGCATCCGAGACGTTTCTTGTCTCTATCACATTATATCCATGCCTGGAAACAACATCACAAAGAAGCCTTCTTAAAGACGTTTCGTCCTCTACTATCATTATTGTTCCGGCTCCCCTGACATTCCCGTCTTTTTCTTTTGCTGGACGGGTCTTTTCAATATACCCCTTGTCAGAGCTCGGAATACAGATTGTAAAAACAGTGCCTTCGTTTTTTCTGGTCTTCAGGTAGACCTCGCCGCCATGCTGTTTCACAACCCCATGAACAGTCGAAAGCCCGAGACCTGTCCCCTTGCCCTGTTCCTTTGTGGTATAAAAGGGATCAAAGACGTGTTTTGCGGTTTCATCGTCCATTCCGCATCCTGTATCCGAAAACTCCAGAAAAACATAATCTCCTGGCTCAAGATTGCCATAAAAAAAACGGTTCTGGGATGTTACGCGCTGATTGCTTGTCCTTATACCGATCTCACCGCCCCTTGGCATGGCATCCCTTGCGTTGACGGCAAGATTCATGAGTACCTGCTCTATCTGGGAAACGTCGGCCTCAACCGGCCATAGCCCGGCCTCGGCATCAATGGTAACCATGATATCTTCACCGATGAGACGCTCCATCATTTTCAGAAAATCAGTTGTTACCTTTCCAAGATCGATGGTTTCTGTTTTCAGGTTCTGCTTCCTGCCGAACGCGAGGAGCTGTTTTGTTATATTCTGGGCCTTTTCCCCTGCTTTCCTAATTTCCCCTATATAATCGAGCACGGTTTTATCCTGGGCTGCCGGCTCTTCAACCAGCATTTCAGAATACCCCATTATCACCACAAGAAGGTTATTGAAATCATGGGCCACTCCGCCAGCAAGTCTTCCGACTGTCTCCATCTTCTGGGCCTGAATGAGCTGTTCCTGAAGAGTGCTGTTTTTTGCTTCCATATCGAGTCTTTCAGATATATCCCTCACAAACGCCACAAAAATCCCCCGGTCAGTAATATGACCAGTTGTAATCTCGACAGGGAAAACCTCATCATTTTTCTTTTTATGAAACGCCACAGGAATAAACAATGAACATTCCGCCGAGCCGGAAAGAGGGGTCTGATTCTTAGCAATAAGATCAAGTTCGGAAAGCCGCAGAAAGTCCTGCCTCTCATATCCATACATTGCTGATGCGGCAGAATTGACGTCAATGATTGATCTTGAAGTGATATCAATCAAAATGATTGCTTCACAGGCTGTTTCAAAAAGCAGTCTGTAATTAGCCTCACTCTCAAAAAGCGCCTTTTCCGTGGTAATCAGATCTGTTATCTCGTGCATGATTGTTAATTTGGAAACAGAACCGTCATCATTCTTTATAGGAGTTGAAAACACGTCAAAAACCCTGTTATCAGATGAAGACTTCCATTCTCTTGATGCATTGGCAAGATTAGCAGTGATATCTTTTAAATTGCAGGCATTGCATGGGGAGTCAGATCCGACAAAATACTGATGGCATTTTTTTGAACCGACTTCTCCGAAAACAGATTTCAGGGCAGGATTTATATATTCTATATCGAGGTCACTATTAACGATGCATACGCCATCGTTCATTTCATCAAGAATACCCTTGAATCTGCTTCTTTCATATTCAAGAAGTCTCTCTGTCCTTTTTCTTTCAGTTATATCGGTTGAAATGGAACATATACCAAAGGGCTGTTGATCTCCCTCAATTTTAACTGGAAACTTGATCACAAAATATGTGTGAAGCTCCTTGTCTTTGTTAAAAGCAGACTCTTCACGTTCGATTGAAGTCCCTGAGCAAAGTGCCTCCAGATCATTTCTGATGAGTTCTTCAGCAATTGCCTCGGGGAAAATATCCATAATATTTCTGTCTATGAACCCCATATCTCCGGCGCTGCCAAGGCTTTCAAACTGCCTGTTAACCATGAGAACCTTTCCATTGGTGTCAGTAATGGATATGAATACAGGAGCATTCTCAATTATGGCCCGCAGCATTGCCTCATTCCTTCTGAGATACTGTTCAGCCGTTTTCCTTTCGGTTACATCCCGAACTATGGAAAGAAGCCTTCCATCCGGAAGTTTCTGACAGCTGATTTCTATATCGATTGTCCAGCCATCTTTTCTTATTATACGGCGTTCTGAAAAAACCCTAATGCCTTCGTTTAATTTTTCAAACATTAAAGGCATAGCATCAAGATCTCCGGATGGAATAACATTGGTTATATTCAGACCTCTAAGCTCATCTGTATCATATCCGAACATTTCACAGCCGCGCTTATTGGCGTCAAGGAAATAACCGGATGAATCCGTAGTAAAGATACCGTCAGCAGCAAGCTCCATAACCATTCGATATTTTGCTTCGCTATCCCTGAGCTCGTCTTCCCTTTTCCTGATAGTATCTGTCATTGAATCAAAGGTTTTGGCAAGGAAACCAATCTCACCGTAGCTGTAAGGGATGCCTGTTTTTGCGCTCATGTTTCCGCGGGAAAGCTCCCTGGCTGTCATTGTAAGCTCTTCCACAAACCTGATAATATAAAGACCTGCAAAAAACCACGCGCCTATGGCCGCAAGACAAAAAACCATAATTCCGTATGATACGTTTCTCTTCATGGACGAAACCGCGTCCGCAAATACGATTTTCTCGTCAATGCCAGCGAGCAGATAGGCATACCTTTCATTTGCCCATTTCAGAGAAGCATAGGCATAGACCTTTTTGTTGCCGTCAGGACCATATCCAGAAAATACTCCATGATCGTCCTTCATTTTCAGTTGCTCAACAATATTTCTGCCAAAGCCGTCTTCTTCAGAAGCTAAATCTTTTTCCATAGGTTTTTCTTCTGATTTTTTTTCTACATCGTGGTGATATCCGGCCAGCACAGCGCCATTTCTGTCAAGAAAGTCAAGGTGCATTCCAGGAATAGTGATGATCCTTGGAGCAAAATGCCCGAACCATTCTAGGGCAATTGATGCCGTAACAACGCCTGAGACATCACCTGTGCTGGTAAAAACCGGAACTGCAAAATTTAGGGCTGCCTTTCCAGTTGCCCTGCTTATCTGATACTCACCGGCAGAAAAAGCTCTTGTGCGGACAGCTTCCCTGAACCACAACCGATCTGAAAGATTTACGGATTTACCAAGCGGAACCGCACTTGCGACTGCCTCACCATTTAGCCTGACAAGACCAATATTATTGTAAAAACCGAATTTTTTATGCAATTGCCTGAATATGACGCTGCTCTTTTCAGCATCGAACGAGTTTATTTCCTCAAGCATGGAAAGGCCCGTAAGAAGTTGACGCGCGCCTTCCACAAGACTTTCATGATTGGCTGCGGCAAGCCTTGCTATTCCGAGAGTTTCAGCTGACGCCTTCTGCCTGAGAGCTTCCCTCTGCTCAAGGACACTATGCGTGGCAAGCCAGACAGAGGGCGCCAGAATCAAAAGAGAGAGAATGATTATCCTGAATCTCAGGCTGTAGAATATGTTGCCCATCTTACCTCCACACGGAGTCATTATATCGAGCCCCTTAAAACTGTTTTTGAGGAGCACTGAAAGCAAACATTATGAAAAGAAATCTGAAATCTTTTTTGAAAGAAAACCGTTCAATTGAAATGAAACTGTCAAAAAGTTCTGCTGAAATGTTAGTGACAGCTTTTAAGAGAGCATTGCTGAAAAAAAGAATTTAAATAGTTTATTATTTTTAAAGCCTAACATAATCATTCATATTTAATAAGCTTTTTTGTTTGATTTTTTAAAGACGCATAATCACAAACTGAAAAAAGGAACACAAAAAAACAAACCCAACAAGCACATCACTCTCTCTTCACGCTTAGTTTTTTGACAGCAGCCAAACCATTGTCATCAACGACCCGGATCTGGTATTCACCGGTCGGTGCTTCCCACAGGAACATTTCACCAGGGACAGACTGACCAATGAAAGCATCGCCTGCAAACCAGTATAAAGTTCCGACTCCGTTTTCAGCTGTTGCTTCAAGAGGAATCTTGTCATTTCCATTTCCTGAATTTCTGATTACATAGGTGACAGTGCTGTCAGGCGAAATAATCTGGGGAGACTGGCCGGTTTCATCCCTTTGATCAAGTCCGCAGTCCTTCATATAACGAGGAGGCTCAGGCCTGAATATTCCGGCTTCATGGAAAACCCTGCTTATGTCTGACGGCCAGAACTCAAAAATCTCAAGCTTAGTTAATGGAGGGTTATGCTGACAGGCCCTCAGATGTGTTTTTACATCAACTGGAACAGCCCTGTGTATTGTTGAAACAGTTATTGGTGATTTACCGGGAATGAACCAGGTTTTGACAGTCTTTGGAGTGTACCTGTTCGGAAGCCCGCCGGAGACAGCGCAGACATCAATCTTTTTCAGATTAAGACCAGAAAGCGGCGGCCCCGGATGTTTGCCTGCCCTATTAAAGTCTCCGTATTTCTTCTCAAGCAGGGCAAGCATGTCAAAAAGAATGGGGCCTGCGGCTGTTCTTCCAACAAATACAGGATTGCCTTCACCTGTGAAATTACCGGCCCACACGACAAGAACAAATTTACCTGCAACTCCTGCTGCCCAAGCGTCCCTGAAACCCCATGACGTCCCGGTTTTCCAGGCTATACCGGACTGTTCAGATTCAGAAGAAATCTCATAATCACTCGAATATTCAGCATAGGGAGAAGGATTTCCAAGAAGCATGTCAAGAACCAGAAAGCTTGCTTCAGGAGACAGCAATCTCTGTCCGGAACCGGATTTATTATTATTAAGATGATGATCAGAACGAAAATCAACGGCCTTTAGAACACCGCCATTTGCAAGCATGGCGTAAAGCTCGGCCATTTCAAGCATCGAGACCTCGCATCCTCCAAGAACAGGAGAAAGGCCGTAAAAATCCTTTTCCTTCATTCCTGATACTCCGGCGAGCTTCAAAAAGTCATAAATATCAGGCTGGGTAAGTTTAGCTGCAAGGCTCAGTGCTGGAACATTTCTGCTCTGGTTCAGGGCATCAGTTGCAGAGAGCGGCCCTTGAAATCTTTTGTCAAAATTTTCAGGAGCATACGCTCCGTACCTCAAAGGCGCGTCTTTCAGAAGAGTCATTGGGTGAATAAGCCCCTGATCAATGGCAAGGGCATATACAAATGGCTTGAGCGCAGATCCGGGCGATCTTTTTGCTGTGACCGCGTTAACCTGACCGTAAATGGAGCTGTCAAAAAAATCTGCGGAACCTGCCATTGCAATTATCGACATGGTTTCAGAATCTACAAGAAATGCCGCCGCGTTTCTCATGCCTTCGAAATATTTCTTTTTGACATGCTTTGTGATTATATTTTCAAACCCGGCCTGAATTTCTGAATCCAGCGTTGTTCTGATTACATTACCAGTCATATTATGTGGCTCTTTTTCAGAATTATGATTCCTGTTTGAAAGAACATAATCCGCAAAATGAGGTGCCCTGAAAGGAAGGGTTTCAGGCGAACCGCAGGCAAGTTTCAAATCCATGAAACCTTTATTTTTCGCATATTCAGGCTTTAAAGCTGAAAGCCTTGTGAAAAGATCATTTCTGGCAGAATCCATTTTTTTATAGCCTTCGGAAGACAATGGACATCGGCCTGTCGGATTTTGCGGAATTACAGAAAGGGTCAGAGCTTCGGGAAATGTAAGCGAGTCCGGCTTCTTGCCAAAATAAATAAGGCTTGCGGCCCCGACTCCTTCAATATTTCTGCCATAAGGAGCAAGATTGAAATATGCCTCCAGAATCTGATCCTTTGAATAATGGCGCTCAAGCTGGATAGCTCTTAGAATCTGCTCAAGCTTCCCTGCAAAGGTTCTTGTTTTCAGATTGAAGCGCATCCTTGCCGTCTGCATCGAAATTGTTGAAGCGCCTACAGGCCTTGAATCGGTCGCAAGTCCTGTTATTGCCCTGATAATTGAAAAAGGATTGAATCCGGGGTGATAATAATAATAACGGTCTTCATACAGAAGCGTGGCGTTTACAAGATCTGTGGATATTTCGGAAAGGGGAATAAAAATTCTGTAAGATTGTTCGGAATTAAGGGTGAGTCTGATGAGATTGTCTTTATTGTCAAATATTGCTGTTGAATCTGTTTTAAGTGGGTAAAGGCCGGGATCTGGAATTATCAGCCATGCGGAAACTAAAAAAAGCAAAGCGATTATAATAGTTATGAAACTGCGCCGCATATTCTTCACTCAAGAAATTAAGGGGCTACAAAGCAAAAAAGGGGGCATTTTGCAACAAGAGATACCGACTGCACGTTGAAATCATTTTCCATAATGCTTTTGCCTCTCATCAGAAAGACATTCCCTGCATTTCATCCAAAAGATCCGGATGCCTCTCTATAAGTTTAAGCAATTTCATCAAAGGAGCTGGAGGCCTTGTTTCACCTCTCTCATATCTTGAAAATGCGACCTTGCCGACACCGAATATTTCTGCAATTTCTTGCTGGGTCAGCTTAAGTTTTTTTCTAATACGCCTAATATCAGAGCATGCATCCCCCTTCACAGATCTGACAAGAGCCGCCTGCGCTTCAACGTAGCGATGATAGCTTTTTTCGTCCCAGATACCTTCGCCGCAGGATGCACAATATCCACCCCTCATATCATGGAGGGTGAGCGATTGCCCCTCAAAAGACAGAGTCTCATTTACTGTTGTTGTAATCATTTCAGAATTGCCGCATACCGGGCATTTCATGATACACCTCATTTTGCCTTAAATTGTATGACAGGAGGCCGCCCATCTTCATATGCAGTAATTTTGAGATCAGGCCACCTCTAAAAATTGCCTTTTTGCGCGTTAGCTGCGTCAGCGTCGTACTCGAATCCTCATTTATACCGCATAAACTCCGGTTCTCCGTGCAACGCTTCCTTGCTACCACATCAAAAATTCTAATTTTTAGAGGTACCCATAAACAATAACTTCCTCCTGGGTTTTGCCGTAATAAACGTCCTGCCATATATGGGTGTCCGCATTGGTTGTCATTGACTTGTAAAAATCTTTTCGTGAAAGAGCCATGACAATCTGACGCATCTCTTTTTCCAAAAGACCGAGTTCCAGGCCGCCACGCAGGGCAGTCATGGTGAATGGCCTGCTTGCCGGATCAGCAACCACAGCTTTTATATCCACCAGTTTATAATGTGGTGTGCGTTTTTCCATTAATCAAAATATACATTATGATAAAATTAGTCAATATGATAAAAAAATCTTTAAAAACCGAGGGAAACATGGAGGCTTTTTTAAAAAGCCTCCATGTTTTTCTATCGAAACCCCTACTATTTACCCACAACCTTCATAACACCTGGCAAGCTCCTCGCCCTTACGCGGCTGTCATAAAGAGATTCCCCAAATGCCGGAGGAACCGTGAATTCTCCTGCAGCGGTCACCCTGAGTTTATAGCTTATCTCCTTGATTTCAGGCCCGAATGATCCGTAGAAAACAGCCCTGTCTTCTCTTACGTCAATATAGCTGAGACCGGAATTTGCCCTGACAGACTTGATATCAGGCGAGAAACAGCCTGCAAACATGTCTGTGACAGCCGCGTTATTTATGAACTTCCCATTAAGGGATCTTATCTTAAGGACTACAGTTATATCATCGCCCGGCTTCACTGGCTGGTTCAGTTTTTCAGGAACAGGCTTGAATTCTCTTAAAATTTCAAGGCCTTCTTTAATATCTGTCTTTGGAATGCCGCTGTCAAAACCGTCCTGGGAAACAGCATAGAAAAGCTTTCTGCTTCCTTTGATATCAAGTGTAGCGATTTCAGTTCCAAAGGAAGCTGTAGGAAAAGGAGAAGGCTTAGTATCAAGTTGCTTTGCTTCTCCAGCAGCATTTACGGCTGAAACTGAAAAAGAGTCATCAGGTTCGCTGCCAGTCCATGCTCCGAGTGCAAGAACAGTCCAAGCTGCTTCAAATGTATGATAGCTGTTAGAAAGAACAGGATCGAGTATGCGATCAAGCCTTGTCTCTGTTACTTTTCCAAGTTTTTCAGGAAAATGCTTTGCTGTCAGATAAACATCAATGGCATCCGCAGCCCTTGAGCCGAAAAATACATCGTCAAAATCGGTCTTGTCCGAAGCCTTGAATTTGCCCTGGAGTCCAGTGGCAAGCCGATCCTCTTTCATCAATTTATAGCTCGAAGCCATGAAAGAAGCTGTTATGTCCTCTTTCCATACAGGCTTGTCTTTTTGAGTCTTTTTCTGCTCCTGAATTTTTTCAAGATCCTTTTCAAGATCAATAAGGTAATTCGAGGTAACAGTCCCGTTTCTTGTGAGCAGGTAAATGGCATAAGCCCTAAGCCTCGGCTTATCCTGACCAGTCCATTCACCGACTTTTGTAGTTAAATACCCAGTTGCCCTGTCAAGCAGATCTTTAGGAATCTGGAATCCTGCCTGGGACGCGTCTATAAGAAAATGCGAAGCATAAAGGGATGCAAACTCGTCGGTAGTACCGCCAGGCCACATTGCAATTCCGCCATCCTGATTCTGACGTTCCCTTAACATGGAAATAGCAGCCCTGACCTTTTCAGAAGCATTTTCCTTTATTTCCTTGTTTCCAGGATAGGATGCGTAAACAAGGGCAGGAAGCCCCTTGCTAAGAAGCTGCTCTGTACAGCCGTAAGGGAAACCCACAAGCCACGACTCAAGACCTGTGGCAAGGACAAGAGGAGAAGCTGACACGCTGATCTTCTGGCTTGAGAATTCGGGAATGATCTTTCTGTCCAGTTTAAGTGTTGCTTTTCCTGAATCCGCCACCCCAGATTTCAGTGTTGTCATGGCAGGAACCGGAGGCCTCACACTTAATGACGCAGAAGTTGAAGCTGCCAGATCTCCGGATGTTGCCATGAATTTAATAGTAGCATTGCCAGGCGCTCCGGTTGTTTTCACGCTGAATGTCTCGACAGCCTCGCTTCCCTCGTCAATGCTAAGCTTTCTTTCTGTTCCGCCTTCAATGGTCAGGGACTTGTCAGCTTCAATTTTAAGATTCACAGGGAAAGCCTTTCCTGAACCTTCGGAGACATTTGCAATACCAGCCGTGAGGGTAAAAATATCTCCAGGAGTTACAGCAAGGGGCATGACAGGGCTCACCACAAATGGGCCTCTGACAATAACACTCTTCTGGTTTGAACCCATGCCTTCAGCGTCAACTGCCACAGCCATTACCCGGACTTCTCCGCTGAAAGTGTCAGGAGTTTCCCATTCGACCGTTTTTTCCTCAGGCCCTGAATCTATAATTCCTGACCAGAATACGGCCGGTTTATTATTTTTTCTTGCAAAAGGATTGAGATGTTTAGCCCTCAAAGCTTCTGCATCAGCGTCACCGCCTGCGCCCATTCTCTGGAGAAGCAGCAAATATTCAGGAAGAATAAGATCCGCTGTCTGCTGGGTTGTTACTTCGAGAGCGACTTTCTTAAGAAAATGATCCAGAGGAATCGGCGTCTTGTATCCGGCAAACTGCAATATGCCTTCATCCACGGCAAAAACCACAATTTTGCATGGCCTGTCTGTTTTATAAGTAATAGGCATTTTCGTTCCTGGCACGACCTTTTCAGGAACTTTTATTTCAGGAGTAAGAGTCCGCCTTGTCCTGTCTATGCTGAAAGGCGCGGTGGCATAGCTGAGAGGACTTGTGAAAATTTCAGGATCGTCCAGCGATCTCACTAGGGCCACGCTTACATATGCATTCCCTTCAAGATTTTCAGGAACCTTGATTTTCTGTACAGAAGTAAGGGTTTCGGACTTAAACCATGAAAACCCATAAACCTTGTCTGTCTCAATTGTGATGAGGCCTGCGCCTTTATAAGGCGTGGTTATCTGTAGTTCAATTTCTTCCCCAGCCTTTACGCTCTGGGTGGCAAGCTTGATTCCAAGCTCGGCCGTTTTTTCTATCTCTGCCTTGATATTCGACTGACCTGCGACTGTATAAGAAGCCCGGCATATAACAGTTCCTGTCTCATCCTTTATCTCAAGCGCGTATTCGCCTGCCTCTTCTGTCTCCAGAGCTATTTTCTGGCCAGAAACAGGGACTGCAAATGGTTTTTCCCATACTGTGTCTTCCTTCTTGGCAGACTGGTAAGCGTATGTCCCGTTTGGCTGACGGACAAGGGCAGAAACTGATACTATCTTTATCTTTTTCATGGTCAGTTTTTCAAGTGCCTCGCCTTCAAGCTGCCTATTGACAGCCACAAAGCTGATGTTCCTTTCAGAACCCTGCCTTACAAATGCCAGATCTCCGTCCGCCTTGAATCCAGCGATCACTTTCATCGGAGAAACGAGTGAAGTATTGAAAGCCTTGACTCCCCTGCCCCCTCCTTCATCAAAACCCTCCAGGGAAAGGGTCATTCTGTATGTTCCCTTCTCGAATCTCCCGAGGTCGAGCTTGACTTCAGTCTGGCCGTTACTGTCAGTTACGCTTTCCTCGATTTCCTGGATAACCGCTTTTAAAGGCTTGTCTTTCACTGTCAAAGGATCTGTAAAAACATAACCGGGATATTTATCGAAACTGAATCCTGTTGGTTGCAGAATCAGTTTTCCCTTAACCTTTCTGTTTTGGGCTGGTGAACCAAAAAGATTTTTCAGGGTTACATTTGCGCTCAGATTTTCAGGAAGAGCCCAGCCAGGATTTTTATCAGACAGGACACTTGCCATTTTCATTCTGTCAGGCTCGAATTCCTCTATTTTGAATGAAACGCTACCAATCATTCTATCAGTCTGTCCTTTTTCAGATAGAATGAATAACTCGGCCTGATGTGCGCCTGTTGCAGATGCTGGATTTGAAGGGAAATTTATATCAAAGAATCCGGTTTCAGGAACCTGAATATTCTTTTTCAAAAGAGTGCCCTGGGGCCCGGAAATATGTATCTGAAGAGGAATCCCGGCTGGAATTGCCAGCCCCTTGGATCTGACCATAAAAGCGATATTGGCTGTCTCTCCGGGTCTGTATATCCCTCTGTCTGTAAAAACAAAGGCGTTAAGCTGATTTTTGTCGAGAAGACCTGTATTTACGCCGCCGATATCGAACCTGGACATGTCAAGCTGGCGCTGACTTCTGTTAAAAGGCAGAAAAGATATGTCAGAACCTTTTTTAACCATGCAGAATGCCGCCTCACGTCCAGGATCTGACGACTCCCCAAGTTCAGGAAAAACCACATGTCCATCTTCTCCTGTTCTTCCACTCTGAAGAGCCTGCCCGTTTTTTGCCACAACAGAAATTTCAACATCTTTAGCTGGAGATCCGGATGAAACAGATTCGACAAAAATATCCCTGCCCTTATCGACTCCGTTCTTGATTAGAATTGCAAGGTCTGTGACTATTATCGTGCGCTTGTCCACAAAAGAAGGCTGATAGCTTCTGGCATAGCTGTTATTGCTATTATAGCCTTCCCCCTCTGCATACTCGCCTTCTTCACTGCCCTCTCCATTTCCGTCTGACGACTCATCACCTGATGCTTCTTCTGATGCGGCATTGTTCGCATTACCAGAAGCAGCCGCAGAGTATGAGCTGTATTCAGACTGATCATCATAAGACTGTGTGACAGGGGCATTGTTTTCTGTATCCCAGCCTTTTATTTCTATGAAAAACACTCCTGGTTTAATGCCATTGGGATCAATATATTCGGAAAGATTGAGACTCGTATAAACCGGAGTTTTGGAATCCTTTGGAGAAAGCGGAATGACCTTTTCAAATCCTTCGCTGATATTGGCCTCTGAAAAATTCCAGTTGTGGAAAGAAGGATTTGTTATATCGCCGTATGTCTGGGTTACAAGATGGTGAAGCTGCTGGGGAAGAAGTCTTCTTACAAAAACCTTCACAGCCTCGACTCCCCTTGCCTGGATCGAAAGTGTCTTGCTGCCGGATGACGCCATAAAACCGCCCTGGCCCACAATTTTGGCCTCTTTCGGATAAGAAGGAGCTCTCATTACTGCGTCGTATTTTTTTGAAAGCTCGTAACCGCTGTCTGATTTTATTCCTGACTCTATCTTTACATAAATATCCCTGCCCTCAGGAGCGTCAAAGACGAGGCCGAATCTGTCCGAAGACTCACCGAGGGTTTCGGCAAGTTTCAAAGGCAAATCGCCGGATTTTTCAAGAAGAGCCGGAGTCACCTCATTCTGGCTCGTCCAGTGTTCTTCCTCGTTTTCCGGATTTTTTAAAGGAAGAAGCCACGCCTTGATTTTGCCGTCCAGAGTCTTTCTTTTTATGGAATCTGAAAAAGCCAGGGTGATTGTCTGTTCAGGCTCTTTCTTGAGATCAGGAATTATTGTGGCCCTCATCTCGTTTATCGTGAAAAATGTCGATACAGCCGGGATTTTGAGTTTCCCTGAAAGATCTTCAGATAGCCCTGCCCCGCCCTGGGAAGTTTTAAGCCTCTTATCAAGACTAACTGTCATGAACTGCTCTTCAGCACCTATTTTCAGAGGATCTGAAAGAATATGCGCTCTACGCCCTGTCTTATCGATTGTAAGCGAATAATTCACAGGAACATTTTTGCCAGATTTGTCAGGAAAACTAAGCGAAAGGCCTTCACGTATGCTTTTTTCTTCGACAAAATGGGTAAAAACAGCCGTAGCAATTGCCTGATGAACAGATCTGTTCCTTGGATCAGTATAGAATTTGGGAGCAACTTCAAATGTGGCCTTGAATTTAGAGGTTTCAAAATCAATTCTGTTTTCCTTGAGCTTTGCCTTTTTCTCCAGGATTTCAGGAGAAATACTGACTGTAAATTTTCTGGCAGCTGGCCAATTATTCTTAGGCTGAAATTTTATTGTCCTGCCGCTCGCTTCCCAGCTCCATGCTCCCTCAAATGCAGGTTCGATTGCTATTCCAGATGTTATGGGCTTCCCAGCGAGATCAAGCCTTGCAGCAGAAAGGGCAGGCCCGCCTTTTGAGGATTCCCTGCTGAAATCAATATACAAAGGCTCTGGCTCAATAATTTCCTCGGATGGTGGTTTTATTTCGGCAAGCCTTGTTTTTAGAACAATGAGATCAGGTTTGGGCATCTTTTTCCAGTAAATATACCCGCTAACACTTCCGCAAACGATCAAAAAAAAGAGGATCATCAAGGAATAAAAAGCTCCTGGTTTATTTTTCCTGAAACCATTTATGGAAGTAATCCAGGGCGGCGCAGTCCAGGAAAATCTGCCTGTTACGGCTGCAATAATAGATATAAAAAATCCGATGAGCCTTTTCATTTTATTCTCCTGTGGATGGTTTTACGGAATGGCAAAGGGAATTAAAAACTGTGGTCAATATATAATGTGTACGAAAAAATGACAAAGCTAAATTTGTTGATTGTGCGAAGGTACTCGAATCATGGTTGCAGGGAGGGGCAATATAGACAAAGCCGCAAAAAGTCCTATTCCCGTCATTCCGGCAGGGCCTGTCCCGGTGAAAACAGGGAGCCGGAATCCAGAAGTGTCTGAAAAAACTGGAACCGGATTAAGTCCGGCATGACGACACCGCCCATTTTTGACTTTTGCGAGTCCAGCAATATTGTTGAAACAAGGCAAAAACAGGGTGTGTAGCGCTTTCCCACACACCACCTGCGTCAAACAAGTGGTGCGTGCAAAAAAAAACAAGCGTTGCCCCAGGCTATTGTATCCTGGCCTTTCAGGGCTGTAAAAATGGATATCTATGAAAACAGGAGCGGGAAAAACAGCCGTTTATGCCTGTTTTCGGATATTTTAATTTTTTCACAATATTCACAAGACAGCCTATCTTACAGATGTAACGATACTTGAGACAGTAAAGCCGGCATATCTTGTTCCTGGAGTATAAACTCCTTCTGTATAAAGAGAATCCTCAAGGGTGCCTGTGGAACTTCCGCCAAGGTAGATCTCGTATGTTCCGCTCACAAGCTGAGGAGACGAGAATGCAAGCGACTGATATGTTTTCGAAGGAGCAAATGTAAGAAGCTCCCTGCCTGCGCTGTCCCTGACATGAATAATGGTTCCGGCCGATTTTGCAGAACTCAGATTTACAAGAACGGAGTTCTGGGTCGAGTTTGTGCTTGGAGCCATTGCCATGCCTGAACTTCCGGTTGCCACAAGAAAACCGCCTGTCATTTTAAAATATGAATCATAATCAAGCGGGCCATTGCCATTGTTGGTGGGGCCATTTACAAGCACGACGCCATTTGTCATTTCTATATAACCATTTATGTCTATGCCGTCACCCATGGCATCAACAGACACATAGCCTCCGTTTATATACAGACCGAAAGTGCTTGCGGATGCGAAGCTATCCTGGCCAGGACGCCCACCTCCGGGCATCGGCATTATCCCCGGGCCGGCGATGGTTCCTGAGCCGTCATTGCCGCCTGCTCCATTTATGCCGTCATCACTTGCGACTATGTGTATGTTACCGTTGTTAATGGTTATCAAAGCGCTCTCAATACCTTCATAAGACTTTAAAACCGAAATGATTCCTCCGTTAACAACGATTGAAGTATCTGCATGAACCGCGTCATCTCCTGTGCTGATCGAGAGAGTTCCGTCGTTCACAGTCACGGTTCCGTTGGAATGGATGGCATCGTCCGCAGAATTTATGGAAATATTTCCTCCGCCGATTGTAATGCCTGAATTCCCCTTGATGCCCTTGGCAGAAAGGTCTGAGGTTATAACGCTTCCGCTGCCACCACCTGACGATATGTTCAGAGTTCCGTCAGCCACTGTTACGGTTGTTTCGGCATCTAACGCGTCACCTCCTGCGGTCACGTTTATCACACCTGATTCAACTGAAATGAATCCCTTTGTCGTATCCTCAGAATTGTCGGATTTGAAGCCGTCTCCCTTGGCATTGACCGTTATACTGCCACCTTTGACAGCGACAAAATCCTTGCCCCTTATTCCGTCATCCACGGATGTGACATTGATGGTTCCGCCCGAAAAAGTCAGCCCGTCCTTGCTCGCTATTCCGTCATTATATTGCCCGTTGATGTTTAGAGTACCGTAGCCGCATACAAAAAGCTCATCCTTGCTGAAAACCGCGGCATTTGGCTCATCAGAGGAAACATCTTCGAATATGTATGAAACCCCGTCAGTGATCTTGTTCAGGGTGTTTTCAGCAAGCACCATCACTGTTTTTGCGGAATTTTTCACATATATAGGAGAACCTGACGAACAGGTAATGTCGGCGCCGTTTAATACAAGCCCGACAGTTGCCGAATCTGAAGAATCCACTATTATCTGGCCGTCTGAAAGCGTCCCGCTGATATAGTATGATCTGCCCGATGTTATCGTGACCTTGTTCCCGGAAACAGTCGCCCCTGTTCCTTCTACACTTATGGAACTTCCGTTCAGTTTTATTTTAGTAATACTTGAACTTTTAAGAATTTCTTCGGCCAGGGCATCCGATCCGCCCTGGGCAGATGATGGATTAACCGATATAAGTCCGCCAAAAATAGGCAGAGCTGCAGGTTCATTTGAAGGATCTGTCACCGCCCTTGCGACCACGATATAATTGCCTGCGTCCGGAAAAGTGTAGCTTGAATAATTGACCGGAGAATACTCCTGAACCGCAGTCCAGACACTTGTTTCGTAATCTGCCGTTCCATAATTGGCACAGTAGTAGAATTTGTATGAAACCTGGTTACCTCCGGTAGTGAAAGCATTTAGAGCCAGGGTAACTGATTCGCCTGCTTTAAGTGACGGAGTAGCCGTTGAAGCGAATGATGATATGTTGACGGTATCAGTTCCACCTCCGACCGCGACCACACCCCCAACGATCGGAAGGGCTGACGGCTCGTTTACAGGATCTGTGACAGCTCTTACGACAACAACATATGCGCCGGAATCAGGGAAAGAATAATTGCATGTGTTATTTGTGGAATATTCCTGAACAGTCACCCATGTAGAATTTGCGTATTCGGCGCTTCCGTAGTTTCCACAATAATAGAATTTGTAATAAACAGGGGAATTGCTTGATGATGCGGCATTGACTGTCACTGACACGGAATCGCCCGGCTGGACAGGCATCCTTGACGGTGAAATATCGACTCCTGAAATTGCAATGGTTTCTGATGCAATGCACTGACCTGTTAATAAAAATGCTGGCGCCAGCATGAAAAACAAAAATAAGGCCAATCTCTTTTTCATAAATTCTTTCCCCTTGATTATCTGACCTGGAATAACCGGATCAGATCCCGATATTTAATTGTTCCAATATTTTTAGAAGGCTATGCTCCCCTTAGATGTTGAAAAGCGAGATACTAAACCTTTTTGTGATTCTGAATATTGGGGAACTTTTTGTAAAAAGTTCCCCAAACCCCTCAAAAACTTTATGTTTTTGTTATTATCATGCACAAAGATCCTAATTGTTGTATATGCACTGCTTGCTTACCTAAAAATTTTTGCGGAGCTTTTTTAAAAAGCGACCCGCCGGAGTTATTTTAAGCCGTAATATTTGATAGTTATTTCACAGGAATAACTTCCACACCTAAATAGAAGATAGCCTTTCATAAGTTCTTTCACTTGACTATCTGACCAGGGATAACCGGATCAGATCCTGATATTTAATTGTTTCAATATTTTTAGAATGTTTTTGTTATCAAATCCGGCATTAACCTATCTGAAAGACAAAGAACTGTTGTTTCTTGTCAAACAAAATCCACCTAAAGCTCGACCGAGCTTTCCTGGAGCATAAGCCCTACACCCCTGACAGAAGGTATTTTTTCCGGCAGTTCCTTCACAAGCGCGGCGCTCTCTCCGGTATTCCTGAGTTTGACATGATAAGCGTAATCAAGACGCTCTCCCTGCTGCATGTCACGCAAAGTGATGAGCACAAAATTCCTGCAATATTTTTTCAGGAGATTTTCCAGCTCATGCCTGCCTTCATCCGTGTTTTCAATATTAAACCGCAACATACCGTCAAAAGAGCTTGCCAATCCCAATTGACTGTAATAAAGTAAAAAAGCTGTCATAATAAACCCAAATGTTCCGAAAATAGCTGCGTTATACGTTCCGACCCCGCATCCGATGCCTGCAGCAATCGAAGCAAATATAAACATTATATCCCGCGGATCTCTGAGAGTGGTTCTGAATCTTATTATTGCAAGCGCCCCCATCATCCCAAGCCCCCTCGCAAGGCTGTCGCCGATGGCATGAATAATTGTTGCCGCAATAATGGCAATCAGAATCACAGCCTGAACATAATTCCTTGAGTAGGACAAGCCCCGGAATGTTTTGATATATGTGACACCTATGACCGAAGAAAGCATAAAGGACAGCAAAATCGTATATATTATAGGCAAAAGCCCTGAATTAGGGGCCGAGCTTTGAAAAGCCAGCATATCCAGCATATTGATTATCCTCCGTAAAAAAATTTCATTTAAAACAAATTCATGATACATGTGCCACCGTAGTCAGGAAACTGATTGCGTCTCGGTGGCGATTTGCTCTTTCAAAGCAACCATCAATAATCAGCTAAAGCATACTATTATAAAATCGACTTTCTAAAAGCCGGATCATAACGATGAAGCCCCAAAAGCTCCAAAGCGCCTGTCTGATATTTTGAAAAGCCTGTCCGCTGAAGACCAAAGCGCCGAATCATGTCAATTATCCACATAGGAACCTTTGAAGTATAGCACTTAACCTCCAGAATCACATCGCATCCGGGATAATTGCCAAAAACGAGAGAGTGGTCACAAGAAACCATCTGGTTAGCACCCGGAACCGGTCTGTAATCTGTTTCAGGCCTAAACCTCTGTTCCACATCAAATGTAATTCGGGCATAATCGTCCACATTGCTTATCCATGCCTTTCTTGCATATTGGGTAAGAACTTTGGGCTCTGCGTTATACGTAAAAACCATACGATCAAAAAGATCTCTGCTGATATTTTCAGAACTATCCTTAGTCACTTCACGAGGATAGAAACCGGGCTCAGTATAGGCTCTGAACCAGTTAATATCCTTCACGGCTGATCTGTATTTCCTCACAACATCCCCTGTCTTCTGTTTTATTTCCAAGAAGTAAGGAACGCGTGGACTATCGCCATAGGATCGAACCCGCATTACGATCCGATTATCCATTTCATCAAGCTGCATCCTTAGAAACAGCCAATCTGGAGAATCAAGATACAGACTGTTGATACGATAAAAGCCTTTGGGAGAGTTAAGGCAATAAAGATCGAGCGAACAGTAAGCCGACACAAAATCAGATATCGGGTCAATCAGGCTGTAAGGTATAATATATTTGAGTTCATAGCGCTCAAGAAGGGGCGGAATCACTTTCTGGCGCAAACGTTTCATCTAACGGCCTCCCTCTGTTCGGCGAGATAATTTTTGAATGGCTTTTCAGACAGCTTTCCGGAGACATCAAGAAACTCGACGAACCTGTTTCTGATTTCATATCCAGTCTGAACCATATGGATATCGCTTTTAAGAAGGGTCTCTTTTATTTTGAGAATATTCAGGGGGTCTGTGCCGCCCGTTTTAAGAGAAGCGCCGAGTGATTCCTGGGCGTTTCCATACTTCTTATTCTGCTCTATTATTTCATACTGGCTGATCAGGCGATCTATTGAACGTGACAAGGCAATAATTTTCTCCGAAAAAGCCCTTTTTTCCTCTTCAAAAGCAAGGCGCTCTTTCATAAATACGACTTTTTTTCTGGTGATTTCATCCTGATCAGGATTGATAAAAGGAAGCTTCACTCCTATTTCCACGGAATAAGCCTTATCCTCATCCTCGTAATTGCCGTGGTCATAGGCAACCTCGAAAAAGCTGATATAATCCCTGCTTTTTGCCTGTTCAAGATTGTATTTGTCCAGGGCCATATCGACCTTGTTCTTCCTGTCCTTGAGGTTGATATTGTCCAGGTCTTTTCTGTCCTTTGCCTCAGCCACGCTTCTTTTAACGCTGTCTATCCTGACAAGCGGCTCACTGGAAAAATTGACTTCTGCCTTTGAATCAGCTGCAAGACTTATCTGGTGAAGAGTTCCGTTTTTTTTGTTTTCCAGCCCCACAAGCTCCAGCCTGATCCGGGTCAGCAGTTCTTCGGCTTCAACAAGGTCGCTTATGTCAAATGACAGGCTGCCTGCGCTTCTTTTTTTCAAGACCTTGATTCTGTCCTCGCATACAAGGGCCAGCTTCTCCTTCAGTCCGATGAGTTCGACGGTCTCAAGATATTCCAGAACCAGCAGATATCTGTTTTTCAGGGCTTCATGATAGCTTGCCTCATATTCGGTTCTGCCCGAGGCCTTTGCCGTCTCTGAAAGCATTCGCGAATATTTTGTCTCACCCCAGCCCTTCGGATAAAAACGGACTCCGTATTTCTGCTTGTCAATGTCAAATTCATCGGTCTCTGTTCTCAGCTCTACCCTGTTCAGATACGGAGTGCTTCCTTCCGCATTATCAAGATAGTCTGCGATTTCTTTCTGGTTTTTGACCACATGATCTTCTTCGGAAGTTCTTATGAACGCTGTCATGGAAAGAGAGCCAGCCCCTTCTTCCCCTGAATATGATGGGGAAGACAGGGCCAGCATAAAAAACAGTACAAGATATAAAATATTACTCTTTCTCATTATATGACCTTCACAACAGTGTTTTAGGGTTGAGTCTTTTATTATAATTGCTCCAAAAATTCTTGAACCCCAGATATGCAAGGCAAAGCTCATGGTCTTGGAATCCTTGTGATTTCAGATTTTTCCTTTGAACCGCCATCAAAACATATGACTATGGAATCAGAATCCTCGCCAGCGCTTATGCCTTCCGGCGCGCGGCTGTTAAAAATCATCAATCTGGTTGAGGTTCCGGTTATTTCGTCAAGCCTCCAGAGGCTGCCTGAGCGGCTACTTTCATCATTTTCCAAGGATGTTCCGGTTATATAAAGGGTGTCACCGATATAGCAGAGATCGGATATTCTCTCCTGGAAGCTTCCGTCTTCGCACTGGAGAATAATTTTCTTCCAGATTGACACCTGATCGTCGCCGAGTGCGCCCGTATGCATGAAAGCGTCTATATCTGCAATTCTAAGGATAACGGACTGGCCGCCAGCGAGCGGGGCCTTGAAACCAAGGAATAAAGAGCCGTTTTTGTAAAACATGCCTTCTATATCAATGAAGTCTTTGGCGGACTCTTCTGTTATGCCACTAAGGATAAAATCAGCCCATTCCTTGCCTCTGTTTCTCTCGGCACAGTTTTTCAGGCCTGAATACAGATCCACTTCCCTCAAAAGGGAAAAGCTTGACTGATCCCTGCGAACAGACAAGAGCCTCGAACGTTTTTCCTTTATCTTGCCCTTTTTATTGGCACTTGATGACGAGGCAATATAAAGAATCCCATTATCAGCTTCTGCTATGGACTCCATGTCCTCAATCTCGTCAGCCCCTTCGATGAGCATTTCATCTGATACTTTGCCATTTGAATCCACAAGGCACACAAGAGGTTTGTCGTCCTTGGTGTCATCGCTAATAACGAGATATTTCTGAAGATCCTTGAGATACATAATCCCGGAAGCCTCAATAGCTTTCTTGTCAATTCTTAGAAACTCCGACTTCTGTGACCCCAAACCCTGATCCGGGGATTCTGCCCTGCTCTCATCAGGAGAGAACATATTTTTCACCCTTAGAGCTATGCCCTTGTTTCTCTGTGAAGTAATCGAAACTTTTTCACCGAGTATGAAAGGGTTGTTTTCAGGGATCTTTATTACGACCTCCCTGCCCCATACCTGAAAATCAGGATGCTTCCTGAGCCTGACAGGATATTCCACGATGCGCGCGCCAACACCCACAACCTGCCCCGGGATTCTGCAACCTGATTCATTGCATGAAGCAACATCCACCTTGTCGCCCATTTTTATCTTTGCGTAGGCATTTTCATAGATATATCCCTTGATGAATGACGGCGTTTTGGCATGCAGGGTAAGAATGGGCGCAAAAGGCGAGGCTTTTTCGCCGGGCTTGAAATTGACAGAGCCAATGACTCCTGAAATCTGGGCGTAAATATTTAGCTGGCTGTTTTCTTTCTTCAGTAGAACGAGTTCTTTTTCAAGCCTTTCAACCTGGATTTCGACCGGAGCATTCGAATAATCCAGGGTTTTCTGAAGAAGCTCTATCTGCACGACAAGGGAATTCACGGACAGGCTGAGTTCTTTTTTCAGATTCCTTATTTTCAGCCTTATTGGGTTATTGTCATCACTCACATCACCATCGCTGCCCACAGGCACGCTCTTAAGATCTGAAATCAACTTCCTGTTTATGTTATATTCGTTCTCAAGCTCTGTTATCTGACTCGTGATCTCATTTTCCTTTGCCGTCTTTTCAGCCTGGAGCTGGCGGATTCGGGACTGGAGTTCTGTCTTGTCAACGCCTTTCTGGGCTTTCAATTCATCAAGCTGGTGCTCGAGATGATTGATCTTGAGCACAAGTTCGGGGCTGCTCAGTTCAACAAGAAGAGTTCCCTTTTCAACCGTCTGCCCTTCTGTGACATTGATCCGCCTGATATCCACAGGAGATTCCGAATTAACAACGATCTCACGGGTTTCGGCTATTCCTGAAAAGCTTGTACTCTCCTGATGATAAACAAAGGAAATAGCGATGGTTATAACTAAAACCACGAGCCACGCACTATAAAGAGGCCAGTTTCCTTTTGCTGTTTTATTCACTTTAATAACTCCAGTTTAAAATTTGCCGGTCACAAAATTGAGGGACTCGCAAAAAATCAGAATAAGGCGATGGCGTCACGCCGGGTCTGATCCGGCATCCAGTGTTTTCGGCTATTTCCGGATTCCGGCCTGCACCGGAATGACGAAAATCTGACTTTTTGCTGCCTTGTCAAAATTCGTTTCCCTGTTGAAAGCATGGTGAAAAGCCTTAAACCGGAAACACCATGCTTCTATATGACTGCTTATCTTCCGAGGTATGCGCCGACAGCTTCTGTTCGGCTGACAACATGACTGTTCAGTGAATCCACGCTGCCCAGGAAAGCGGCCTCATTGCTGAGGAGAGTGTATCCTGCTTTTTCGCCTTCATCTCCGATCACATAATCTGAAATCAGATCATGGGCCTTCAGGAATATGGGCTGCATGATCGATGTATTGAAATAATCCGTAACCGTCTTATCCACATAGGAATCATACAATGAGCGATATTCAGGCTGGGCTATGATGCGGCTTATCAGCGGCCAGCTTGCAAGTGATGATTCATCAAGCTCCAGGGAAAGGGTACGCGACCCCATTCCGCCCGCCATCGCATTGACACCTGCCAAGCCTGAATCAGATCCTTTCAGGGACTCGTTATTGTCCCAGGGAATCCATGCCAGTCTGCCGCCATTATTGTAGAGATAATAATTATGAGCCATAACTCCGTAGGTATCCCAGTTCTGGATTACTGTATTGACGGCAAGCCATTTGAGGAAACCATCTACATCAAAGACCTTTTCGAGATTGCTCTTCCACGTGGAGGCATCGCTTGAACTGTCATTTACGGCAGTGTAAAGCGCATTGACATCGCTGTAGTCTGCATCATCCTTATTGTTTTCCTTGTCAAAATCATCTTCTGACAAAGCTCCTGATCCAAAGGTAGCTGTAGAACCTGATGGTTTGTAAAGATTACCTTCCGAATTCCCGAAATAAGCATTCAACATTGGCTTGTCAGGGACTTCAACCATTGTGTAAAGACCGAAGTATTTCGATCCAGAGCCGTCTCCGCAATCGACATAGACCCGGTAAAATGCGGCCTTTGGAGAAGGAACCCCAAGATTTCTGAATATGTCTGCGGCAACTTTTTCCCGGATCAGACTGTCGTCATTGTAACCGCTCGACATGGACAGGGTCTTGAATCCGTAAAAACGCTGATTTTTTATGGCTGGATACTCATCTTCAAACTGATCGAATTCGAATCTCAGAGGGAGCTTGTAAATGCCTTTGCTCCAAGTCGAAGAAAGGGAGGAATTACCCTTGAAGCGGACTCCAACATAATTCCAGGTAAGCCCGTTACACATAAATGTGCATGGTTTCCATTCAGGATTTTCCGACATTTCAAGGGCTGCGCCTGCGTCCGGAAGACCAGTCCCGCTTGAAGCAGTGGTGCCGCCAGGAGTAGTACCGTCAGAAGGCGGAGTCATGCCTTCAGGCATTGCAGGCGGAGTGGTTCCGCCAGGACTCGTTCCCGGAGTCTGTGGATTAGAGCCATCCGGCAAAGCAGGTGGAACTCCTGCGCCACCAGGACTCGTCCCTGTACCATTTCCTGTTCCAGTTCCGGCCTTTGAGCCGAATTCCCCGAAGGCAGACACAAGATTTTCATCAGTCATCATTGCCTGCCAGTCAGTCGCGGATATCGTGATATCTATGCGACCAACAGCATTGTCAGGAAAAACCACAGAATAATCAGGATCGGCTTTATTCCCATGGGTTTTAGCAGTCCAGCCTTCTGGCCTAACCACTTCATCTTCGTCGGATGAGGCGTCTTTTGTGTCTGTATCGCTGCTGCTGGTGCTACTGCTGTTACATCCGGACACAAACCAGACTGCAAGCAAAGCCAGAAATAAAACCGGAATAATTTTTCCTTTAAAACCCATAGATAGAGCATCCTTTATAAATATTAATGTAACTATTCACCAACTATGAAATTCAAACTTTTAAAAGGGCGCTTTTTTGAAAAAAAGCTTGGCAAAAAACTTCAGGTTTTGGATTTTTTGCATGAGTCCCCGTAGAGCAGAACTTGCTTAAAAATATCATAAAAAATTTTTGGGAAAGGTTTGGAAAACACTTTTTACAAAAAGGGTTTTCCAAGAATAAAGCCATCCCTAAAAAATCTAACTGAGTAGTTACATATTAATAAAATCAGGAAATTAAGGGAGCCTTCAAAAACAACGCCCTTAATCCCTGCAACAGAGAATCAATCAGGAAGGAACGTCAATTATGGTTCCGACAGAACTTGTATTCTGAAGATTCTGTGAAAGAGTCTTCAGAAAGCCGAGCAAGGAAGCCTGATCAGTACCTGCGGTTTCAGATGAAGCGCCCATTGACTTTAAAAGATTCTGGAATGTTTCCTGGAGCTTTGTGACAGAATCATCTGATGTAGTTTCTGTTGAATCGGTTGTTGACGAATCAGACGTGTCAGAAGATGAAGACAACTGGCTTATAAGACTCTGGAGATCCTTTTGCATGCCTCCTGATTCAGACTTCCCATACGGAGGCGGTGGAGGAGGAGCGCTGCCTTCAGGAGGAGGCGGCGGCGGCTGCATTCCTGACTGTTCACTTGAACCTGATTCAGACACTCCGTTTTGTTCCCTCATTGCCTCAAAAAGGCTCTTCATGAATGCATCCAGATTCTGCTGGAGATCCTCATCCGAAGATGAGCTGGTGCTGCTGGAATCGGATGTGGCAGTGACACCTATCTGGGCAAGTGCCGATTCAAGTGCAGAAATGAACGATGTCGCGCCGGTATCAACTCCCGAAACAGTGCCTGACGAGTCAGAAGACCCGCTATTATTCACCATACTTGAAACACTGCTGACTGATCTGGCATACTGGGACTGAAGTACGCTTGAGAGACTGCTTATGCTTGATGACATTTCCTTCTCCTTTTCCTTCTGTTCGATTATCAAAAGAAAGCGTGGAGCTTTTGTGAAAAAAGCCCTCCGCATCCAAAAAAACCCGAGGCCATTTTGTGCATTAGATCAGTCAGTACGAACGCTTTCGTGTCGACCGTGCCTAAAACCCGGATCTGAACCATGATTCTCTGGTTGTCCGGGACTCAGAATTATGCCAAGACATATCAAGGAACAGACTATAACGGCTGCAATACCGAATGGTTTTCTGATACATGACAAAAAAGCCCTCCAGTTTATAAACAGGTGAATGAGACCTGCCGCGACAAAAACAATTCCGCCCCATTCATGGAGAAAATTTATGGAAGGGCCTCTTAAGTGAAAAAACATCATTAATCCTGTTATGGAAACCGCAGCGTATGACACCGCCACCACGGGACTGACCCACGATCTCTGGAATATTCTATTCATTTGCATCCTCACGAATAATGTCTGTTGTTCTAAATAAAGTTGATGTTCTCCCAGAAAGGCATCAGCTTTCATGACTTCAAATTAAACAAGGAATGTGTGGAAATTTTGAAGATAAAGTGGAAACAATATGGATTTTCATAAAAGATTAGGAGATTGTGTGGATTCTGTGAGGAGAAAACCAAATTTCAAAGGCCGATTCGTAGGATGCTCAAGCTCTAAGGCTTGCGCACCAATGGATTGATGCAAGCGGTGCGTGGAAAAGCGCCACGCACCCTTTTGATCAACGACAATTATTTTTCCGTGTCAGCGACAGTTATAATTCCCGATCCAGTTTCCTAATTTAAGGCGCATTTTCCTCACTTTTTTCCTCGTTAATTTTCTGTTTTGACTTTTCCAGCCTGTAGCTTGGCAAGTTAAGTTCAAGAATGATGCTATGATGTACAAGTCTGTCAATGGCAGCGGCGGTAGTCATGGGATCCTTGAAAATCTGCTCCCATTTGGAAAAGGGAAGATTACTTGTGAGCATGACAGATCCACGTTCGTATCG
>NZ_AUEY01000042.1 GCF_000426225.1 Desulforegula conservatrix Mb1Pa | reverse complement strand
ACCGACGCCTGATGGTGACACTTGTGGCATTGGTACAGATCTCTTGATTTGAGCTCGCAAAATTTCGAACCGCCGCAATTCGGACAACTAAAACCATGCGGCCATCTAAGTCTGAATAATGAGTCTTGGCACTTATCTTCGGTCCCATATTCGGACAGGAATTCGTGAATACTCTTTCCTTTTTGAAATTGGATCATATTTTTTGCCATGCTACACCTCCATCATATCTGGATAATCTTTCACATGCCTTAAGATAAGCATGGCGGAGTAAAAATGGTAATCAAATTATTTTATAACTATTCACCAATCATTAATTCAAGCTTTTAAAAAGGCGCTTTTTTGAAAAAAAGCTTGGCAAAAAATTTTTGGCTTTGAACGCTTTTATAGTTCTTAAGTCCCAGACATAAAGTTTAGCCCCATAGCCTTGGCTCGACGTGTTTAGGCCTAATTCTGGGAACAAAAACTATGTGGCCAGAATTTGTTACTTAGAAGATACATTATTTAAAAAAAAACGTGCCTCTAATCATTTAATGATTTAAACCTTACTTCAGGAGTATTTATTTAAAGTGTCTTCATTGTGTTTTGGCCTTTTCCTGGGTGGCTAATAATCTTTTTCGATCGCACGGTGATTATCTGGAACCGGAGGCTTGTCTGTCCGATGCTTACTAAGCTGCTTGAGCTGAACTGCGCAGCTCATGAAGGAATTAAAACCGCTTGGGGATCCTCTTTTGGCAGGCGTTTTCAGGGCAATCTGCTTATAGCTACTTTTCTTTGGTCTCTCTTACTGGTTGAGGCCGCAGGACACGGATTGGTTCCTGATTCTTTTGTAAAATTCATGCCTAAAAATCATCTCGCTTCGATCAATAACGCTTTTACACTGCTTCTGATGTTCGAGGGCATAGGCCTTGCGATTGGTTTTGTAGCTTCAGTATCAGAGGCTGTTTCAAAACAGTTCGAGATATTTTCCCTGATTCTGATAAGGGACGCCTTTAAGGAAATGTCCCACCTTAACGAACCTCTTACCTGGGCAAGCGTTTCTGAGATCATTCCAAGCATGGCAGCTCTTTCATTTTCAGCCCTTGCCATATTTGTCATGATGGGATTTTTTACCAGGCTCCACATTAAAGCGCCAGTCATGAGGGATGAGCATAACAGGCGGTATTTCATCAGATCCAAAGAGCTTATTTCCATGTTTCTTCTTGTTGCATTTATCCTTATCTGCACAAATGATATGCTCGATTATTTTAGCGCAGGAGAAAACGAGACGATTTTTCATTCTTTTTTTACCCTACTTGCCTTTACTGATGTTTTAATGGTTCTTGTTTCTCTTAAATACGGTAATATGTATGCCCTTGCTTTCAGGGATTCTGCTTTTGCCGTTGCAACGGTTATGGTCAGAATGGCCCTTATGGCTCCTCCGGTTTATAGCGCCATGATCGGTATTGCCAGCTCCTTTTTCGTGGTCTGTGTTGTAATGGCATATAACAGATTCGCTCTGGAATTTCTGACTGATGAAAAAAGGGGCACAGTTAATCCATCCGCGGAATGATAGAAATTGGGACTTATAAACCCATTATTATTGATATACTGTTTCGAATAGTTGGGAGTCAAAGATGCCTCATAAAAGACAGGAACACCTTGATCTTCTTTGTAATATCGGAGAACTTGCCGGAGCCCTCGCAGGAAGCCCTGACATAGAAGACTTTCTTGATGAAACTGCAGCCATAATAGCCCGGCATATATCCGCAGATGTTTGTTCTATTTATATATATGAAGAAGCCTCTTCAGAACTTGTTCTTAAGGCCACCCACGGTCTGAAGGCCGAAGCGGTCAATAAAATCAGACTTAAAGAGGGCGAGGGAATTGTTGGTTTTGCCCTTGCCGAAGCACATGCTGTTTTTGAAATTGACGCCATCACAAATCCTCACTTCAAGTTTTTTGAGGAGGCTGGCGAAGAAAAATTTCATTCTTTCATAGCCGTTCCAATGATCAGAGGAGGCCATAAGGTTGGAGTCCTGACCGTTCAGCACGAAACCAGCGGTTTTTTCGGTGATTCGGATCTGAGGGTATTAAGGGCCACAGCTTCTCAGCTTGCCGGTGCTATTGAAAATGCAAGACTCATCATGGGGCTTTGGGGAAGGGAAGATAAGGAAGAGAAGCCTGAAATTACGGAAATTACGAGCGGTGTCATTAAGGGAGAATCGGCCTCCAAAGGTTTTGCCTTAGCTCCTATAATGATTTTTCATAAAGATATGGGCGGGCTTCTTACAAGGGATTCTTCATTAGACCCTCCATGCAGTCATGAAAGATTCATTGAGGCTGTCTCCTCGACTGAAAAGCAGCTTTCAGCCCTCCAGGAAAGTTTTTCCGAGAAATTGCCTGAAAGCGCGTCACTCATATTCAGCGCCCATTTCATGATACTTAAGGATCCGAGTTTTGTGCCTAAAATGGACGCAAAAATTTCCAATGGAATGCATCCTGCCCAGGCAATACGCGAAATAGCCGGACATTATATCAGAATTTTTTCTTCGAGTCCGGATGCTTATATAAGGGAAAAAGCAACGGATGTTGAAGATCTTGCCTGCCGGATTCTGCGTAATCTTTTCATTGGAAGAGGAGAGAGAATAGAAGGCGGAGGTCACAGGATAATCGTGGCCAGGGATCTCTTTCCTTCAGACATTCTGAAACTTTCAACTGATCAGGTTCAGGGGGTTATTCTGGTTGGAGGTGGGATGACATCCCATGTTTCCATCCTTGCAAGATCCCTCAGAATACCCGTGGTTATAGCGGAGAACCACGATCTTCTCAGAATTCATGAGGGAACCATTGTTCTCCTTGATGCTGATAACGGCAGCATATATATAAATCCTGCAGATGCGCTTATTCACGAGTATGAAATCAGAAATGCCACAAAAAAGACAATAGAGGCCATTTCAGATGAAATGCATGCCACAACCCAGACTGTCGACGGTGTCAGGATCAGGCTTCTTGCCAATATAAACCTTCTGAGCCAGCTTGACCTTGCAAAGCAGCTTAAAGCGGAAGGAATCGGGCTTTACAGAACAGAATTTCCTTTTCTGATACGATCCACTTTCCCGACAGAAGCCGAGCAGTATATTGTTTACAAACGCCTCCTTGATTCAATGCCTGACAAGGAAGTGACAATCAGAACCCTCGACGTTGGAGGTGACAAGACTTTAAGTTATTCAGACGACGGAGACGAGGTGAATCCTGAACTCGGGCTCAGATCCATAAGATTTTCGTTGACTCACAGGGATATTTTCGAGCAGCAGATCAGGGCAATACTAAGGGCCGGAGCAGAAAGGCGATGTCTGAGGATCATGTTTCCTATGATCTCTTCAATTGATGAATTTATCGAAGCAAGGCAGATTGTGTCCGATTGTGTCAGGGATCTTGGCGAGGAAGATCTTGCACATCATCATAGCCCGGAAATAGGCATGATGATTGAAATTCCATCAGTTATCGAAACAATTGATGCCTATGTAAAAGAAGCCGATTTTTTTTCCATAGGAACCAATGACTTCATCCAGTACATGCTTGCCGTGGACAGAAGAAACAAGAAGGTAGCAGGCTACTACAGGGCTTATCATCCGGCGGTTTTAAGGGCCTTGTCAAGGATTGTGAAGGCAATAAACGAGGCTGGCAAATCCGTTTCCGTATGTGGTGAAATGGCCCACGAACCCGAATATATCCCTTTTCTTCTGGGAATAGGCGTCAAATCACTAAGCATTGACCCACAGTTTATGCCATCTGTCCAGAAACAGGTCATGTCAATCAATATGGCTGATCTGAAGATTTTTTCAGAAGGAATTCTTGCTGAAAGTTCTGTGGGAGGGGTCAAGAAAGTGCTTGATAGATTTCTTGCCTCATGAAAGATTTGATTATTCTGGGCATGTAGTTGGAGAGTTTTTTACAAAAAGATTACCAACTGCATGCAGTCCAAAAATCATTCATTCTTTAGTGTCCAATGTTTATAAGGAACATAGTCTTTTTGTTTGAAGGCAGTTTGTTTTAATTGACCTCTGACTCTTGTCAATGCTAATTGATTTATCCAGTATATGAATTACACTTGTCAATTATCTGCCGATAATCCTGATGGTGTGTTTGTTCGTTTAAAAACATCTGTTTTCAGATAAAAGATATTTTCATGACACTTTCAAAAATACCGGCTCGAAGAATAATGTATCTGCAGAAATCAGTTTTGCTTATAACGTTGGTCATGGCTTTATTTTCGTCAGGAAAAACAGGTAATGCCGCTGAAATCAATGATGACCTGGGTTCTGCCCTTAAAAAAAGGCTGGAATGCTCGCCGCAAGCTCTCATCAATTTTGAAAGGCCTGATACTGCGCTTGTTTCACGTGATGCATGTCTGGCCCTTATCTATCATAATAAGGGACTTAATCCTTTATGGGTAACAAGTGACGGGCCGGACAGGAAAGCTTCGACCGCAGTTGAAATTATGAAAAAGTCAGATGAGGAAGGTCTTGATCCTGGTGATTATGAGATACCAAGGATTTCCGAGCTGTGGAGTTCTCGTAAGCCGGATGCTCTTGCCGAACTAGATACCCTGATAACCTATAATCTGGTTAGATATATTCACGATGTGAGCCGCGGTCAGATCAAGATTCGTTTTGCAAAGCCCAATAATATGACTCCTGAAGCCGAAGATGGACGCTTTAACCCCCTTGAAGCCATTGAAAGCGCACTTTCTTCACCTGATATTTCTGCCTATCTGTATGGGATAGCTCCATCCCATCAGCATTACTCAAGTTTAAAAGAGGCGCTCAAAAAATACAGGGAAATTGAAAAACAGGGCGGGTGGCAGGCTGTAAAAACAGGCAACAAAATCAATCCTGGTGACCAGGATAGCCGTATCCCTTCAATAATCAAGAGACTTTCGGTTACTGGTGATTTTGACACAAAAAGCAAGGGCGTTTCCACGACCCATTATGATTCCACCCTTAAGGAAGCTGTAATCAGGTTTCAGACAAGGCATGGCCTTGAGCCGGATGGAGTCATTGGCGCAGGCACGGTTGATGTTATGAACATCCCTGTTTCCTCGTCCATAAGGCAGATAAAGATAAACATGGCGAGATGGCGCTGGAGGAAGCATTTTCTTGGTGAAAAATACCTTATGGTAAACGTAGCCAATTTCGATCTGAAAGCTTATGAAAAAGGAAACATAGTCTTGGATTTTCCTGTTATTGTGGGTAGGACTGACTATCAGACTCCACTTTTAAGCAGCCAGCTTTCTTTCATCGATTTTAATCCTTTCTGGAATGTTACGGCAAGTATTGCTTCAAAAGAAGAGCTGAACAATATAAAAAAGAATCCCGGATATTTTCAAAAAAAGCATATCAGGGTGTTTTCAGGCTGGGGGCCGGATGCTTATGAAATTTCTCCAGGGACAATTGACTGGAATAATGTGACCCAGCAGAGAATGGCTCAGTACAAGCTTCGCCAGGATCCCGGAGGGTGGAATGCCCTTGGAAAGATCAAATTTATGTTTCCGAATAACCATGATGTGTACATGCATGACACCCCTACAAAACCACTGTTTTCAAGGACTGTAAGGGCTTTCAGTCATGGCTGCATAAGGCTTGGCAAACCCCTTGATCTTGCATTTTTTGTTCTTAAGGATCAATCCGAAAAATGGCCCAAGGAAAAAATAGAGAAAATGTATGCAGGAAGCAAGCGTGGGACAGTAAATATTGCATCCCACATACCTGTTCATATTACCTATCAAACATCTTGGGTTGACAAAAACGGAATAATTTATTTTAACAGAGATATTTATAATCTGGATAAAAATATAAGCAAGGCTCTGTTTGGTGAATAACCGGGCCCAATTTAACGTTTTACGCACTTAAAAAAGAGATTAGCTTTATGGTCGAATTAAACAAACGTCAATTTCTGATTGCCTCGGCACAGACAGTTGGAGGGTTGATGTTCTTTCCCCCGTTAAAGAGCTGGGGCGCGGTGAGTAAAAAAAATCCGCTTTCCTTTTATAATACGCATACAGGCGAGTATTTAAAAATTCTTCACGCCACAGGCAAATGTCCTTCCACTGTACAGAAAAAAATCAACGCATTCCTAAGAGACTACCGAACCGGTGATACACATCCTATAGATCCTTTTCTTCTGGACATAATGACCAAAATCAAAAAAATGAGCGGAAGCAAAGGCACCATTGAAGTCATATCCGGTTACCGTTCTCCTTTAACCAACAAAATCATGCATGAAAACAGCAGCGGAGTGGCCAAGAAGAGTCTTCACATGAAAGGCCAGGCCATTGATATCAGGATAGACGGGATGCCCACAAAAAAGCTTCATGATCTGGCCGTATCGCTTCGCCTTGGTGGCGTGGGGTATTATCCTGAGTCTGATTTCGTTCATCTGGATACAGGTGATTTCAGAACCTGGTAATCTATGGTGGCTGCTTTCCCGGATGGGGCAATCTTTTCAATTTTAATATATTCAGGTGCGCGACAAATCACGCACCTGATCGAATTTTTTTATCCTGATTATCAGGGTGGTAGATTATTTCCAGGCAATCTTTACATCATCACGAGGAGGCATGCGGCGGTATTTGAGTTTGGGAATCCCAAGCATTACCGAAGCGTGTATCTGACAACCCTTTGGCAGATCAAGCGCTTTTTGTAATGGTGGCCAGAATGTCGATGCTATATTGAAAAATCCTGCCCAGCATGTTCCAAGACCCCAGGAAGGAGCCGAAAGCTCAAGGTACGCCATTGCTGTGGCGCAGTCGATTGCGCCGGTTGGGGCTGCTTTTGGCGCATAAGCCACAACGAGATGCGGAGCTTTTCTGCAAATTGGATCCATGCCCATCTCGTATCCTGCCACAACCATATCAAGGTGAAGCTGGGCGGACAGATCAGGCTGCTCCTTGATCATATAACGCATCCAGTCAGCCACCATGCCGGTAAGCTCCCTGACCTTTTCAGTGTCATGTATTACGAGCCAGTGGACAGAACGCGAGTTATGGCCTGTCTGGCCTGCTGAGGCTGCTTTAAGTATGGAATCTATCTTTTCCTTTTCAACGGATTCATTTTTGTAAACCCTTATGGATCTTCTGTACCTTATTATATGTTCCATCTGTTCCTGGGAAGGAACTAATTCCGGCTTGATTTCATAACATTTTTCCGGAGAGATGGACTCTATGGTAATTGCTCCTGTAGGGCAAATTGAAACGCAGTGGCCGCATTTGATGCACATCTCTTCTCCGCCTGGTACCGGAACAGGCACACTGTTTTTGTCTGGCATTTGAAAAATGGACATTGGACAGTCCATAACGCACAAGCCATCTTTTACGCATTTTTCCGCGTCTATGCTGAAAAAACTCATTACCATCTCCTTGAATTAGGTTTATTATTATGATTATTTTTTACAAGGCGACTTTATTTATATTTAGTTTTTAAATTAATACAAGATTGTTTGAGATAAAAGTATAGGTGTTGCCCTTGGAATAAAATCAATGGCCAAAAAATTGTGCTTTGGGATATATTTGATGGTCTCGCAAAAACTCAAAAAAATGCGTCGGTCATGCCGGACTCGATCCGGCATCTTTGTATTTTCAGACACTTCTATATTCAGGCCTACGCCGGAATGTCGATAATCTGACTATTTGCGACCTTGTCATATTTGAAAATAGAATAATAATTGCAGTTTGTCTTTAAAATCAAGTGATTAATGCTATATTTAATAGTATATAGTGCGAAAAGTTTAGGCGCAGTCTTCAGGTAATTCTTTTATTGCCGGTTAAGATGAGTTTTGAATTGCCGATTATGATAATAAAAAATTGAAATATCAATCCATTAATTCATCAGGAGATTAAAATGAAAACCAGAATATTTATGATCATTGCCTCTCTGTTTGTGATACTTTCCGGATGTTCGGGAAGTTCGTCCTCATCGGACGGAGACGGGACCGGAAAGGTGACTTTCAGTCTAAAGGATGCTCCGGCTGAATCTTACAAGGCTGTTTATGTTAGTGTCGCAAGGGTTGAAGTACAAAAGAACAGTTCCTCGGACGGAAGTGCTGGAACCTGGATCACGGTGTCCACTCCCCAGAAGACGTATAACCTTCTTGAACTCGTTAATGGAGCAAAGTCTGTACTTGGAAGCTATGAACTTGAAGATGGGGCTTATGGGCAGATACGGCTGATTCTTTCAGATAGCCCTGACACCGGGAAAAACATAAACGGAGAAAACCATCCTTATCCTAATTACGTAATTGATTCAGAAGGTGTTGTTCACAAACTGAAAGTGCCAAGCGGATATCAAAGCGGAATCAAGATAGTCGGAGGCTTCTCTGTTAATGGCCAGGATTTTGAAATACTCCTTGATTTTGATGCCGCTGCTTCTGTTGTGAAGGCAGGCAACAGCGGACAATGGCTGTTAAAGTCTGTCATAAAATCAATTGTTGTAACAGATAGCGGCCGAATTACAGGTGTTGTTAAGGATCCCAACGGAAATCCTGTAGAAGATGTGCTTGTGTCGGTTCAAAAAAGTGGATCGGCCTATCCTGAAATAGTTGCGAGTTCTGAAACGGATGACGATGGAAAATATTCCATAGATGTGCCTTCAGGATCATATACACTCGTTTTTTCTGATGAAGATTATCGCTCCGCGTGCGAGGCTGTTTCAATATCAGCTAACACAACCTCCATAAAAAATTTCTCGCTGAGTTATTCAGCCAAAGGAGTTATTGCAGGTGCTTTAAGTATTGCCGGAATGACATCAGATGCTTCTGTTACGCTTCATTTTTTGACAGCTTCCCCTTGCTCGGGGACTTCTTTAATTGAAGTCGGCGCCCTTAACATAGTAAATAGAGGAGAAGGGGAAATAGAGCTTCCTGAAGGAACTTATCTCGTATACTATGTCCATCCTGAAACAGGCGCATCAGGAAATCTTGAGCCAATGGTCGTAAACGCTGGTTCTGAAACCATATTTGAAATAGATCTATAGTTGACGAGGCCGCAAAAAGTCCGATTACCGTCATTCCGGCGCAGGCCGGAATCCAGAAGTGGCTCAAATTACTGGACGCCGGATCAAGTCCGGCATGACGCTAAAGCCATTTTTCAACTTTTTGCGAGTCCGTCATAGTTCATAAAGGCATGGCTGAAACTTGAAAATGTTTTTCAGCCATGCCTGATAAATATTTTTAGACTTTCACCCAAAAATGGACTCAGATTCCAATATTAGTCCATAAAGTTCTGCCGAATGGTTGGGGAGGGATAAGATCCTTAATTCACTTTAACGAAGTAGCCCGATGCATTTGCGCTTTCATCACGCCCTGTCTACCCTGTGCTTTTTTGGACCAGTAACAGTTCTTCTTTTAATGGCTGGCTTAGTTCCGGGCAGAAAAACCTTCTGATCCTCTTTTTCCTCGTTTCTTCTGAAAAAAATGGCCACATGGCCTATCATGCCAGCCAGTTCTGCGCCTGTTGATTTTTCGATCTCAAGATTGATCTGTTCTTTTTGTTCTTTTTCCTTAAAGCTGTTGAATTTGACCTTAATCAGTTCATGATCATTAAGTGTCTGATCAATACTTTTGATTACCTGCTCAGTTAGTCCATTGTGGCCAATTAGAACTAGAGGATTCAAATCGTGGGCCAACCCCCTGAGATATTTTTTTTGAAAACTTGTCAGTTTATTCATGTTTTTTCTATACCTTATTATTTATGAAAGATGCCTTCTATAATTTTTGTTCGTTCTTGGCAAGAGAGTTTATTCGAGATGATGGAATCAATGTGTTTTTTATCAGTCACAGGGTGATTTCATTTCCGTCATCAATACAGATTCTGTTTCTTCCGTTTCTTTTTGCCTTGTAAAGCATTTCATCCGCTTTTTTTAGCAGGGATTCAGGTCTTTCAAGTGACGAGGGGATTGTAGTTGCTATACCCATGCTGAAAGTTACTTTTCCTGCCGGATTCATGGAGTGGGGGATATTGAATGCATTAATATTCTCGTTTACCTTTTTGGCCACAAAAATTGCCCCCTCCCTGTCTGTTTCAGGGAAAAGTATCACAAATTCCTCTCCGCCATATCTTGCGACAAGATCATACGGACGTCTTGCAGAAACAGACATTGCCGTTGCTATTTTTCTGAGACATTCATCTCCCGCCGGATGACCGTAAATGTCATTGAACTGTTTAAAAAAATCAACGTCAAGTATGGCAACTGTTAATGTTTTTGAAGTTCTCAAACTTCTGAGCCATTCCTTGTTAATCGTATTGTCAAAAAATCTCCTGTTTGCTATTCCTGTCATTGAGTCAAGGTTGGCCATGCTCCTTAGTTTCTTGTTTGCTTCAAGAAGGCTTTTTGTATATGCATTGATGATCTTCTCCTGCTTGAGCCTGTTATTGACCATTACATTCGCGTGTTCACCTAACAGCTTTAGTTCATAAAATTCGAGGCTTGAAGTATCAATATGCTCATAGTTTGTGCCGGCTTTTTTGAAGAATGCAAAAAAAGACCTAAAACCCTTGAGCATTTTATGCTTGAAATACTGACCGAGTGATATCGAGAAAAGAACAATAAAAACAAGAATCCCGGCAAGCCAGAACATCTCTTTGATCAGATCGGATTTGATTTCCTTTTTTCTTTCCGAAACGTATTGTTTCATATTTTCGATCTCAACACCGGAAATGATATACCAGCCCCATGGCTCAAACGGTTTAACAAAACCAAGATAACGAGTCATTGAGTTGTCGGAGGCATTGATAATATTGTACTCACTATAGCTTCCTTCAGATGCTATCTCATTATTCGAAATGTGCTTACTGATGCTTTTTTGATCAGTTTTTATTAATGTCCCTTTTTTTGAGCCTATTGCGTGGGTGTTGCTGATTATATTTCCTGATCCATCCATTATAATGACATGACGGTTGGTTGAAAACTCCATGTCCGAGAAGATCTCAAGAACATCTTCTTTGATCTGGCCCTCGATTTCATCAAGATACACCCCTGTCCCTATGACCCATCCAATGGCTTCAACAGTGTCGATATAAGAAATCTTGACATATGTCTGGGCTGTAGGGTCATCAAGCTTTGGGGCGATGTAGGTTAAATATCCGTTTTTCTGTTTTTTGCCTAATTCTACTATCTGGGGTACAAGGGATGTCCCATGGACATCCTTGAGAAGAGGAAGACCTGTTTTTTCTTTTGACGGATCAGGCGGATAGACAACCGCCATCCCTGTGTTTTTGTCCACTGCAAAAAAGTAACCTGCTGTTTCTGTTTCGATTCTGAGGCTTCTGAGTAAATTTCTTGCTATCTCATTCAGTTTATCAGGGTTGTTGATTAAGATTTTTTCATCTTGGAGGAAAGTTAGAACTGATTTTGCCCTGGCTACCCGTTTTTTTAAGATTGATCTGGCCGATTCGATTGTCTGTTTTTTTCTTGAATCAATGAAAGCCGTTAAGCCTTCGCTCCTGCTTTTCAGCTCGATTCTGATTTCTGACAGATAGCTTGATTCTATTCCGTCCAGTTCATCCGACATCATGAAATAGTCATTAATGAACAGATATATACCGGTTGGCAGCATGACAAAAAAAACGATCAGGGCTGACATTATTACAGGGATGTTGGAAGCTCTTTTCTTAAGTACCATGTCTGCATATCCTGTTTTTTTATGCAGTTTATCCTAATAAACAGATGATTAGATAATGGATTTGTTCGCTTGCAAGTTTGTACTGGTATTAAGGCGCTCACCCGGAAATAATTAAAACCGGGCGAGTCTTTGTGGGATCTGTGCTTTTTTAAGCTTTACTTCCGGAAGTATAGAACAAGGCTTTTGCCCATGACCGGATTCAGGAGTCTGTCCAGAAGCTTCGTTATGGCGGGTTTTTTCATGATATCCCACACAAGAAACCTGTGATAAAGCTCTACTGACGGAACTCCTTGCTTTGTCGGGCCGAAAAAACATTTAAGCCACCAGTAAGGCGAATGAAGACTGTGGGCATGATGTGACCCTATATATTCTAAACCAAGGGATGTGAATTTATCTTTTATCTGATTTTTTTTATATATTCTCACATGGCCCTGATTCGCATTGAAATAATCGTCCGAAAGCGCCCAGCATATTCTTTCCGGCCAGAATCTTGGTACGCTGACAGCGAGAATGCAGCCCGGTTTGATGATTCGTGCCAGTTCTTCTGCTGCCTTTGAATCATCAGGAATATGCTCCATTACCTCTGAGCAGATGACGGCGTCAAAAAACGAATCCCTGAAAGGAAGACCAGTTATATCTGCGGTTGTCAGGCCCCATGTGCCGCCTCCATGAAAACCTAAGTCATCATGGTATTCCAGTCTTTTTTTTGCTTCTGTAAGATCCGAAAAGCTCAGGTCAGCGCCTATGGCCGTCACTTTTTCATGCTGATAGGCAGCTGCGGTATGCCTTCCTGGACCGCTTCCGATATCAAGTATTCTAAATCCGGGTTTTATTCCAAGACGATTAAACTCTACCGTAATCACTCATTACCTCTCTGTATGTTTTAACGACATTCTCGGCGGCTTTTTTCCAGGTGAAGTTTTCAATCACTCTCCTGTAACCGGCTTCTCCAAGAGCTTTTGCTCTTTTGGGGTCGTCCATGAGTCTTATTATGGCGTCCGCGATTGCCTCGGGATCGGCAGGCGGGACTATTTCAGCAGCATCACCAGCAACTTCAGGAAGCGCTCCGCCTGTTGTCGTGATGACAGGAACTGCGCATGCCATTGCTTCACCCACAGGAAGTCCGAAACCCTCATAAAGCGATGGAACCACTGCCATGGATGCTTTTGCATATTCCCTGACAAATTCCTCATTGCTTATTCTGCCAGTGAATCTGACAAGATGGGCTATTTTAAGCGTTTTAATAAGTTTTACAATACCGCCGTCTTTTTTGGGAGTACCAATTACAATAAGTTTTACCTTTCTTTTTTTTGAGACCATTTCTACGGCCTGAAGAAGGTAATAAAGTCCTTTAAGGGCAGTGTCGGCACTGTTTGTGACAATTATGCGTCCTGGTTCTCTCGGTATATGGGGAAGGGGATAGAAAAGCTCCGTATTGATCCCGTTCGGTACAACGTCAAATTTATTTTTGGGAATCCTGTAGGCCCGACTGATATCATCCCTGGAAAATTCTGAAACAGTAATGATTTTAGGAAGTCTTCGTGATACTCTTTTCTGCATTCCTATGAAAGAGTACCATCTTATATGCTTGAACTTCTTCCATATAGAGGACACGCTCTGTACAGCGAGCTTTCTGTCAACTGTCATGGGGTGATGTATGGTTGCAACTGTCGGTATGCGTCTGCTGATTGCCCATATTCCGTAAGACAGACACTGATTGTCATGTACTATATCGTATTTGTCGAATTTATCCCTAAGATGAACATAGGCCCTGAGACCAAATGAAAATGGTTCGGAATAGCCCATGGTTGAAATGCCAAGCCATTCCATGAAATTTATCGGTTGTTTCAACTCCTCAAACGAAGGAGTTCTAAAAAGGTCATTCGGATTATATAGATCCAGGGTAGTTATTTTGGTGATTGATATATCATCGTGCAGAAGTGGATCCGGTGGCCCTGCAATGACGTCAACATCATGCCCCAGATCCTTGAGAGCCCTGCTCAGATTTCTGATATAAACGCCCTGTCCGCCGCAGTGGGGATTGCTGCGGTAACTGATGAGGCATATTTTTAAAGGTCTTTCTGGTACGGAATTCATACTTTTACCTGATTTTACAAGAAAATATCGCCCTGAAATATATATTCAAGGCATGGGAAAACAGCATTATCGTTAAATTCATCATTTATTCAAGGGTTTTTTGTCTGTATTTTGTATGGCCCTAAAATTGTTGGAATTACCATTTCAGGAATAATCTTATCATTTAACTAAAGCAAACTATAAATTGACTTTTTTTTTGAGATGTCAGAAAACGTACTCAAATCTTCATTTGTTAACATTGCTTATATGGATTTTGGGCGATCTTTAATTATTATGGAAAAAAAATATATAGCAGCAATTGATCAGGGCACAACAAGCACGCGGTTTGTGATCTTTGACAGGAATTCGAACATAATTTCTTCTTCCCAGATGGAGCATGGCCAGATTTATCCCAGGCCTGGTTGGGTTGAACACGATCCTGAAGAGATAATTCGGAATATTATTACGGTTATGGCAGATGCCCTTAAAAAAGGATCGATTAACCCTTTATCCATAGCTGCAATTGGTGTCACAAATCAGAGAGAAACTGTGGTTATGTGGGACAAGACCACAGGAAAACCTCTATATAATGCCATAGTCTGGCAGGACACCAGAACCGGCGATTTGTGCAAAAGAATCGCAAAAGACTCTGGTATAGACAGATTCCGCATAAAGACCGGGCTTCCTATTGCACCTTATTTTTCAGGACCGAAAATCAGATGGATGATTGATAATGTCGATTCAGTTATCGATGCCGTATCAAATGGGAATGCCCTTGCAGGTACAATTGATTCGTGGATCATCTGGAATCTTACCGGAGGAGCAAACGGCGGAGTTCATGTGACGGATGTTACAAACGCAAGCCGTACCCTTCTTATGAATCTTGAGACCCTTGACTGGGATCCTGAAATGCTTCTTGAAATCGAAATTCCCAGGAGTGTTCTTCCTGAAATAAGATCTTCAAGCGAGGTATATGGTCATATATCTGAGGATTTCCCTTGCCATGCTCTGCCTATATCAGGTGCGCTTGGAGATCAGCAGGCCGCGCTTTTTGGCCAGACGTGCTTTTCTCCGGGAGAGGCCAAAAATACATACGGAACTGGCTGCTTTCTTCTGATGAACACTGGGAGCAGAATAGTTCATTCAAAACACGGAATGCTTACGACCCTTGCCTATAAAATAGGAGACGCTGACCCTGTATATGCCCTTGAAGGATCAATCGCCATAGCAGGATCTCTTGTCCAGTGGTTCAGGGATAATTTCGGGCTTATAATCACGGCATCTGATATTGAAACTCTGGCGTCGACTGTTGAGAACAGCGGCGGAATCTATATTGTTCCGGCTTTTTCAGGCCTTTTTGCTCCAAGATGGAGAAGCGATGCGCGGGGAGTCGTTGTCGGTCTGACCCACTATATTACGAAGGCTCACATGGCAAGGGCAATTCTTGACGCATGCGCTTATCAGACGAGGGAGATTTTTGAGGCCATGATTGAAGATTCCGGGATTACCCTTAAAAAGCTCAAAGTTGATGGCGGAATGGTGGCGAACAAACTTCTCATGCAGTTTCAGGCAGATATTCTTGCTACTGAAGTTGTTGCCCCTGAAATGTCCGAGACAACAGTACTCGGTGCAGCATACGCAGCCGGACTGTCCACTGGCTTCTGGCAAGATGTCGAGAGCTTGAGAGCAAACTGGAAACAGGGAAAGGTTTGGAAGCCAGCCATGGAAACGTCCGCAGTTAAAAAACTCTATTCAGGCTGGCTTAAGGCTGTTGAAAGATCTTATGGATGGGCTGAAGACTGATTCCCCTCATTAAGATAGCTCTGTGTGTGAAAAGACCGGATGCCGGAGCAAGTCCGGCACCGTACGTGGATTTTTTAATAATTTTATTTCCATATTTTCAGTATGGTTGGTTGGCCAGAAAAATGAAGATTCCGAAAATAATGAAAATTTTATTTTTCAAGCATTTGCCATAATCACAAATTCTTTGCAGAGCTTGTTTTTTATAAACGATCCGCCAGTGGCTTTGGTCTTTACATCATTTTCACGGCTTCAGCAGCCATGAATTCAACGACCTCGGATATTGACATATTGGTAGAGTCAACCACCACTGCGTCATCCGCCTGCTTTAGCGGTGCAATCGCCCTGTTTCTGTCATTTTCATCCCTTGTTCTTATATCTTCCCTGATTTCATCAAGGGGATGAGTTCCTCCAAGATCACCAAAGCGCCTCATAGCCCTTGCTTCAATATCTGCATCAAGGAAGAATTTGAGATCTGCGTTTGGAAAAACAACGGTTCCCATGTCGCGGCCTTCAAAAACAGCTTCTTTTTCGTTTCCAAGATTTTTTTGAAGATCAAGAAGGAATTCTCTAACTGCCGGCATGGCTGAAATTTTTGATGCAGCCATTGATACTTCAGGCGATCGTACAAATTCTGTTATGTCTTTGTGTCCATTTAAAATTTTGGGGCTGCCGTTTGCTTCTGTCTTCAGTTTTATGTCAAGCTTAGGAAAAATTTTTTCAAGAGCATTGGAATCATCCTGCGGAATGTTTCTTGAAATCGCTTCAAATGCTATGGCCCTGTATAGAGCGCCTGTATCCACGTATTTGTATCCGAGCCTTGCAGCAAGGGATCTGCTGACCGTCGTTTTTCCGGCTCCGGCAGGGCCGTCTATTGTAATGAGAAGTTTTTTCACTTAAGAACCTTTTTCAGAGCTTCGATGAATTTTTCGTTTTCAGGTCTTGTGCCTGCGTTTACGCGTATGCATGTCGGGAATCCGTAAGATGCCATTGCTCTAATGATCACGCCTTCTCTCAGCATCAGGTTGAAGATTTCATATGCGTCACGGCCAAGCTCGATCAGGAAGAAATTTGCCTGGGATCTGTGATATTTGAGACCCATTTCTCCGATTTTTTCATAAAGAAACTCAAGCTCTGTCTGAATCAGGTTAACGCTTTTATCGAGAAAATCCTTGTCATCAAGGGCTGCTAATGCGCCTGCCTGGGCAGGGATGCTTGCGTTGAAAGGCTGTCTTATCCTGTGCAGAACAAGGGCAAGTTCCTTTGACATTACTCCGTATCCGATTCTAAGCCCCGCAAGGCCGTATGCCTTTGAAAATGTCCTTAAGGCAACAAGTCTTCCGCTATCTATGTATTCCTTTGCCGCTGTTGTAAACTGTCTGTCTTTTGAGACGAACTCAACATAAGCTTCATCCATTATTACAAGAATATTTTCAGGCAGTTTTGCAAGAAAGCTGTCAAGATCGTTTTTTTCTATCCATGCGCCGGTAGGATTATTGGGATTAGTGATGAAAACCATCCTGGTTTTTTCATTAATCTTTTCCAGCATGCCTTCAAGGTCAAGGCTGAGGTCGGCATTTAAGGGAACATAAACTGGAAAAGCGCCCCTTGCCTTTACCATTATTTCATACATTAGAAACGACTGGCATGCCATTACAGCCTCATCGCCTGGTTCAAGCAGTGCTCCTGTTAGCATTCCGATAACATCGTCAGAACCGTTTCCAAGAACCACGCATTCTGGATCAACACCAAGCATTGCGCCAATTTTTTTTGTAAGAAAAAAACCGCCTCCGTCAGGATATCTGTGGAGAACGCTGAGGGATTCAGTTATCGCTTTGATTGCAGCAGGTGATGCTCCAAGAGGGTTTTCATTGGACGCCAATTTTACGGAATTCTTGATCCCAAGTTCCCTTTCCAATTCCTCAATGGGCTTTCCAGGTACATATGGTTTTATTTCGGCAATGTGGCCGGGCACATATACAGCCATTCCAGGCTCCTTTCCTTAATTATATGCTGAATTTTAAGTAAAAATGCTTACTATTCCTTCAATTCTATTTTGTCAATCATGCTTTATTATAGCAAATTATGGAATATATGAAGTATGTTTGAGTCAGATTATTGTTTTGAGCGGTTATTATATACTGTATATCTTCACAAATTGAAGTTTTCAAAATAGTTCCTTCTCCATCGTTTCGGATAAGAAGGCTGGGATGTGGTAGCTGAAAACAGATCAATTTTAACCTGACTATCTCCCAAAACAGAAGATGGTGATAAAAAGCTAAAGCCTTTGCCCGATACTCTTGATCCTTGTTTTATAAAGAGTCTTGTGTTTAAATAGCAGATCCTGGGTCATCGAGGATGATTATGTTTTTTATTGTTTTTAAACAATAACCCTTCAAGGATTTCATCATGACCGCTATCAAATCTTACTACAGCATTCCTGAAATGGCAAAAATGTGTGGTGTCAGCCGCAGTACTTTGTTGGGCTGGGTTAAATCAGGATATATCAAAGCTGTTGTAACTCCAGGAGGCCACCACAGAATTCTTCAGGATGAAGTTGACAGGGTTTTTGCGGGCAAGAATGCGGGAGCATCAGTTTCAAAGGGCACAAAGACGGTTCTTATTGTCGATGATGAGCCTCAGCTGCTCAAGTTGATCAAAGGATGGCTTTCGATTAAAGATTTGCACATCGAAACGGCCCAGGATGGATTTGACGCCGGAATTAAACTTCTCAACAACAGACCTCATCTTGTTATTCTTGATTTGTTCATGCCTGGTATGGACGGGTTTGAAGTATGCAGAACAATAAAACAGGACCCGGATTTTTCACAAACCAAGGTTCTGGCATTAACAGGTTTTGATACTCCCGAAAATAAAAGAATGATAATGGGAATGGGCGCTGATGCCTACCTTGCAAAGCCCATGGATTCCCGCAGCCTTTGGGAGCAGGTTGAAACTCTATTAGAAAAAACCGAATAAATTATTCATGCTTGATGAAGTTTGATGGACTCGCAAAAAATCAAAAAAGGGATCCGGCATCCAGTTATTTCAGATGCTTCTGGATTCCAGCATGCGCCGTAATGACGTAAATCGGACTTTTTACGACCTTGCCAAGATTAGCCAAAAACTTATCTTTTTTTGTGTGAGATGATTCTGCATTTGTGATATTCTAAGTAAAATGAAACAATTTTCATGATAATATTGATGGTCTCGCAAAAACTAAAAAAAGGCGGTGTTGTCATGCCGGACTTGATCAGGCATCCAGTATTTTCAATTAGTTCTGGATTCCGATCTGCACCGTAATGACACTAATCTGACTTTTTGCGACTTTGTCGGATTTATTAGCTCTGGCATCACCCTGCTTCATTAATTTTCATTATTTTCAAATAAAGCTCTATGGCTCCCTATAAATGCGTCACCGCCACGATCTTTAGTATTGCTGGTGAGGGAGCTGGGCTGGATTTTGTACAATTCTCAGTCTGGCTTGGGATTTTACAGCCAAAGATCAGTGCTGTCCTGATTAATCAAAAATTCTTCCAACAAAAATATCATGGAATTTTTATAGTGCCTCTTTAGAAATAGCAAGGTCACAAAAAGGAGAGTCCATCAAAATGGAGAACATGCGGATGCTTCTCAAGACCCAATTTATGCTTTCTATGATTTTTGTTTTTTTTATTTTTGGGGTTGCTGAAGCTGTTATTCTGCGTCTTGTTGTCTTCGAAAGTTTTACACAACTAGAGCAAAATGAAGCAGTTCGTGACATTGAAAGAGTTGATCACTCAATAAATCGCGAAGTTCACCACTTGGGCCTTCTTTGTCATGACTGGGCGTCATGGGACGAAATGTATGATTTTGTCAGCAATGGGAACAAGGAGTTTGTTCACTCAAATCTATTACTGAATTCCTTCAAGGCCAATAATTGCAATCTGATCTATGTTATTGACAGATCAATGAATCTTATATGGGGAAATATTTATGATCTTGAAAAAGGAGAAACCCTAAAGCTTGAAAAATTCAGCCCACAGAACTCTTTTAGTGGAGACGATCCATTTAAATTCAATTTCAGCAGTAGAAGCACCGAATCTCTTCACAGACGTGGGATTATCCAGACAGAAAAAGGACCTATGCTGATAGTGTCCCGTCCTGTAAAGAAAAGCACTGATTTGGGAACTCCGAATGGCGTACTTGTAATGGGACGGTTTTTAGGAAGAAAGACAATAAATGATCTTGTTGATCAGACAAAGGTTAACTTTGATGTAATTTATCCAATTAATAAAGATTCTTACCCGAATATGCGGACTCTTTATGTAACAGCTGATAATCAGACAAACAAATATTATATGCAAAATGAAAAAGGGAAAATTCGAGTAATAAAAGAATTTATGGGGATAGGAAATATCCCGGTTTTTCAGATTGAGATAATATTACCAAGAAGCATTACAGAAAAAGGTTTGCAGACAATTAATTTTACTGCCGGGTATGTTATTGCCTCAACTTTGACAATACTTTTTGTTTTTGGATTTATTTTAAGAAAAAATGTTTTTTCACCTTTGGATAGAATGTCCAGGCATATGCAGAAAATTGAGAATGAAGGAGACTTCTCGCTGAGACTCAAGATCAGGCGCAAGGATGAAATAGGCATACTCGGGTCTGTTTTTGATAAAATGATCGATAAGATTGAAACTCAGACTATAGAGATATTAAAGGCAAACAGAAAATTGGAGGGGCTGTCTTCAACTGATGAGCTTACAAAAATATCTAACAGAAGGATATTCAATCAGCATTTTTCGTCAGAGTGGACCAGGATGAAAAGAGAAAACAAGCCAATAAGCCTTATCATGTGCGACATAGATTTTTTCAAGCAGTATAATGATCTTTACGGTCATCAGGCAGGGGATGAATGCCTGATAAAAGTTGCTGATATTATGAAAGGAAATGTTAGTCGGGCAGGTGATCTTGTCGCAAGGTATGGAGGTGAGGAATTTGCCATTGTTCTTTCAGACACATCAGCAGGAGGTGCCGCTCAGGTCGTCCGAAAGATAATCTCCGAACTTCAGAAACAACAGATCCCCCACGATGAATCAAAAGCAATCGGTTTTGTCAGCATGAGCTTCGGCATTGCATCTGTTGTGCCCTCAGGTGGTTTTGCATTAGAAGAAATCGTTAAAATGGCGGACAAGGCGCTTTATAATGCGAAAGCCAACGGCCGGAACCGCTATGAAATATTCAATACTAAGAATGAGGAGGCACATTAATCAGAATTATTATGAAGATTATAGAGCAAGTTGAAACCAAATCTCTTTTATCATAATTACAACAAACAGAGGTGCTTATGTTCAATAAATTGTCTCTCAGACAAAAAATGCAGTTTTCGATCTGTGGAGCCGTATTCCTGGCTTTTGTCATTACCATTTTTTACATAACGTCTGCTGCAACGAATAGCGCCGAGAAAGAGGCTAAAAATCTTGCCGTGGAGATTGGTTACAGATACGGAGGACTAATTAAGGCCGATCTTGATATGGCAAACGGAGTTGCCCGTACCCTTGCAAATACCATTGAAGGAATAAAGGAAAAAGAAGAAGCTCCGAGCAGGGATCTTGTCAATGCTATTATGAAGCGAATGATGGAAGACAATCCAGATTGTTATGGAGTATGGGCCGCCTTTGAACCAAACGCATTTGATTCAAAAGATGCTGATTTCAAGGACAAGCCTGGAAGTGATCCGGCAGGTTTGTATCAGCCATACTGGCATAAGTCAGGGAGCGATATCAAGTTAGATGTGACAGGAATGCAGGCTGAAAATGATCCTGTTGGATCATGGTACTGGGTTCCGTTCAAGTCAGGAAAGGATTTCGTCAATGAGCCTACAGTCTTCAATTATGATGGTAAGGATATTACCCTTGTTGGTATCTGCATACCTATCAAGGTCAAAGGCAAGATTATAGGTGTTGCAGGCGTTGATTTTTCCATGGAGAAATTTACAAAACTGGTAGGGTCAGTGAAACCATACGATACCGGATACGGGTTTTTTATTTCAAATGGCGGGTTTTTTGTTGCTCATCCTAAGGCAGAGAGAGTCGGCAAAACCATTAAAGACATTCCTGATGCCAAATACAGCAATGAAGTCATAGATGCCATAAAAAACGGCAAACTCCATACTGAGCTGAGAGAATCAAAGGTTACTGGTGACGAGTCAATTTTTGTTTATACTCCTTTTACTGTCGGGAGAACAACAACACCATGGTGCTTCGGGGTAAGTATTCCTCTTGATAAGGTTCTTCAGGGTGCTCACAGTATTCGAAACATAAGCATTTTGATTGGATTGTTAGCTATTCTGGTTGTTTTTGCCATTGTTTATTTTATTGCCACAAAGATTATTTCAAGACCAATTAACAGGGTTGTTGAGGGTCTTAAGGATATAGCAGAAGGCGAGGGGGATCTTACAAAGAGACTCAGGGTAACATCCCAGGATGAAATAGGTTCTCTTGCGACCTGGTTCAATATTTTTATGGAAAAACTTCAAGATCTGATTAAACAGACTGTTATAACCTCAGGGACAGTGGGAGGCTCATCTGCTGAACTTCTGGTTATTTCTGATGAGATGATGAAAAGCACTGCGGTAACTACCAGCAAGACGCAAAAGGTTTCGGCTGCAGCTGAAGAAATGAGCATGAATATCAATTCCGTGGCCTCAGCCATGGAGGAAGCTTCATCAAATATTAATATGGTGGCATCCGCAACCGAAGAGATGACTTCCACAATAAACGAAATTGCAAAAAATTCAGAACATGCAAGGGGAATTTCAGAAAGAGCGGTTACTCGTTCAAGAGAGGCATCCCAAAAAATGAACAGGCTTGGGGCTGCTGCAATAGACATTGGAAAAGTTACTGAAGCGATAAACGACATATCAAGCCAGACAGACCTTCTTGCACTTAACGCCACAATTGAGGCTGCAAGGGCCGGAGAAGCAGGAAAAGGCTTTGCTGTCGTCGCCGGAGAAATAAAGGAGCTGTCTAGGCAAACCGCAGACGCTACCCATGAAATTAAGGATAAAATTGACGGGATTCAAAAAGTTACGGTTGAAACTGTCGAGGAGATTGGGTCTGTTGTAAGTATTATCAGTGAGATAAATGATATCATAGCAACCATTGCAACTTCAGTTGAAGAACAGTCTGCTGCAACAAAAGAAATTGCAGTGAATATCGGCCAGGCATCAAAGGGAATTCAGGAAGTTAATGAAACTGTTAACAGAAACGCCCATGTAGCGTCAGTCATATCAAATGAAATTACCGATGTTGATCATTCCACAGGAGAAATCCTTAAAAATAGTGATAAAGTCAATAAGAGCGCAACTAAACTGACCGAGCTTGCCAAATTGCTCTCAGATAAGGTTGGCATGTTCAAGGTCTGACTCTTTCAATAAAAATGTCGATATTAAATTTGATGGACTCGCAAAAAGTCAAAAAAGGAATCAGCGTTATGCCGGACTTGATCCGGCATCTTTCTATTTTCAGATGCTTCCGGATTCCGGCCTGCGCCGGAATGACGGGGATTTGGGCTTTTTGCGACCTTGTCATTAGTTAGTTCTTGGAATAATAAAGTATTCCTAACTTAACGGGAACAGAGCCATAAAAAAAGCCCCCGAAAACTGTTAAGCCTTTGCAGACTGTATTGAAGCGACGGTATCAATGATGTTAAGTTCTGATTTGACGTCGTTTTTGCCCTTCATTCCTTTATAGAATATACTAAGTTTTTTAAGATCCGCATCTATGTCTCCGGTCGGGTAAAACGGCGCGCCGAATCCTGTGGTCTTGATCGCATAATCCATATATCCTGGTACTATGGGAACATTCGCACCGAGGGCAATATAATAGAAACCTGTTTTCCATCTCATGACCTTTTTTCTTGTTCCTGTAGGAGGTATGGTGATCACAAGGATTTCTGAACTGTTATATTGATTGATTATATTTTCAACAAGATTGTTTGATTTGGAGCGGTCAACGGGTATTCCTCCTAACCATTTAAAAACACCTGAAAATGGTTTTTTGAAAATTGAATCTTTGCCCATCCAGTAAATTTTGCCCTTCATGGCAAAAATGGCCAGAAGAGTGTAGAAAAAATCCCAGTTGGAAGTGTGAGGGACTGCTATGGCAACAAACTTGGGGATGTCTGGCATATTCCCTTTTATTTTCCAGCCCAACATTTTTAAGATTAACATTGAAAGAAACTGCATAATCGGCCTGACAACCGGTGTGTCAAAAATAGTGTAATGCATATCAAATCCAAATTTCCCAAAAAGTTATTATCAAAATCTAATCACTCATATGGGAAATGCTAAAAAAAGCAAAATGATTCTTTTTATAACGCAGTATTTTTAGAAGGGATAAGTGATTTTGATGGTTTTATATCAGTTTAGAAAATGTTTTAGTTCCGTAAAATCAAACATATAAGAATATTCATCGTAATGCGGAGATACTCTTGGGTCCTTAAGTAAAACTAATTCCATGAAATCTTTCAGGTGGATGGATCTGACATCAGAGACTTCATCTTGATCAAAACAAATATCAGAAATACTTATATTCTTAATCGTCAGAAAAATATCTATATATTCGTTGTCAATATATCTGCCTGAATCATAAATGTTTTTTGTAAGAATCGTGTGGCAAAATTTAATATCATCTATAGATATATCTAAGCCTAATTCTTCTTTTGCTTCTTTTATTACAGTCGCGTCAGAAGTATCTCCGCTTTCAACATGGCCTGCACATGATATATCCCAGAGGCCTGCATGGGCGGTTTTTGAAAGCGACCTCTTCTGAATCAGCAGTTCACCTTTGGTATTCACAATCCATAAATGAATGCTTTTGTGAAAGAGTCCTTCGGCGTGGGCCTTATTTCTTGGATAACTGAATCCGGCAGGAGATCCGTCCGGATTAAGGATGTCAATATATTCCATTTTATTTTGCCCAATAATAGTCAACTGTGGTTACGATCCTGATTCTTTTGAATTCAGGCGTATTTATGTCCCGGTTTTCTTTGGTGAACAGACCCTGTTCCACTGCTTTTCTCGCGCTCTGGGTGGCTTCAGCTATCATTTCAGGTTTAACCTTGTTCAGACTGGTGAAAATATATTCTGTATTCTGCTCATAATCTTGGGTGATGACTATTCCTTTGCTCACAAGATCATCAGACTATTCCATGGCCTTTTTTTGCCATGGCAACGTCCACGGTGCGAAGAGTGATGCTTGCCTTGGCCATGTATCTGGCGTTTGTAGGTGCGTCTCCGCTTGTGCTTTGTTCAGCAATAAAATCTGTAATCTGTGGAACGGATTCAGATATATCTTCAGGCTTGAATCCTGAATCAATGAGAAATTTTTTAATTGCTCCCCTGTTATCGCTGATCATATTATGTATGGCATTTAGATTATTCCCAGCTTCTTTGAAAACTATCGGCCATATAACAAGATCTGCAGGGGGTTCCCTTTCAGAGAGCCCCCTTACAGACTCATTAATTCTTGAATCATCCAGGGACTCCAGGAGTAATATTGTTGAACTGGTATTCCCGGGCTGATATGCCCTCGGAAGCATCAAATTCATTCTCACCCCACTGTTCAATGGAGATGAATTTTTCCCCGCTGTCGTCAGAATAATCCCACTTGAGGAGTTTCTGGGACAAAGGCTTGCCATGCTCGTAGTAAAATCCCCCGCCTGATACCACCATAGAATATTCCTTGCCATCGAATACTATTGATTCAGGAGGATCTCCATTGTCGATTATGGCTTTTCTTACATTGTCACCCATCTGCGCAATATTTATTTTTTTGCTTATGCTCCAGGAGCTTTCATCTCCTGACTCCATTTCAAGGTAGATTGTTTCATTGCCTGAGACAAGCTGCCATTCTTTGGTGATATCGTTTGCGCCCCACTCGTAATGAGCTGTCTGTCTGACCTGCCATGTCCTCATGTCATAGTCGACATAATCTCCGGACTGCATTGTGGATAGACTCAAGTTTAGAGGGTCTCGTTCATTCTTTTTGTCTTTTTTGAAAAAAATGTCAAAAATGCCCATTTAGACTATTCCCATCTTCTTTTTCAGATCGTCGAGCTGAGAAGATCCGGCACCAGGCAGCGCCTGGGTCGATGAGCCGGCAAGCGCCCTGTTTATTTCATCATCCACGCTTTTTTCCACGCTCGCCATTTCTCCGTAAGCAATTGCAAGGCTTTCCTCTGCTTCTACCTTGGCTTTCATTTTTTCCAGCATTGAGATGGTGCCAGAAGAATCGATCTTTGAGAGCTGTTCATTGATTTTTCTTGAGGCTGTAGCAGTTTTTGATCTTGCCTTGAGTGTTAGCAGATCATTTTCATATTTTGACACATTGGATTTGAGCTTATTTATATTGGTCTGAAGCTGATCGCACATTTTTTCATGATTTGAGGCTTCCTGGTGAAGCCTTGCCGCTTCAATCGCAGCTTGCTCTTTTTTGGACAGAGCATCGGTCGCAAGTCTTTCAGCATCTGCCGGAGCAAGTTGCCCCGCCTGCATTTTCTGAAGAAGAAGCATGGCTTTCCTTTCATAGTCTTCGGCCAGCAGCTTCTGATTATCGGCGTCCTTTCTTGTTTTTATTGCTACGCCTTTGACTTCGGCAAGGCTTGTCATTGATTCCTGAAGATCTTTTTTAAGATCCCTTATGCCCTGTTCCGTAATTTTAATGGGGTCTTCAAGTTTATCTAAAACGGCGTGTGCTTCGGCTTCGCCTATTTTGAAAAGTCTTTTGAAAAATGACATGGTTCCTCCTATTGTTTCAGTCCGTTCTCAGATGGTCTAAATCCCTGCATATTTAAGAAGCTCACCGGCATATTCTGAAAGAGCCAATTGGAGAGATCTTATGGACGCTTCAAGCTCATTTTTGTCAAGGTTTTCAATCTGCAAGGTGTCACGGAAAAGTATGCTTTCGCCTGACTCGTCAAGAACAAATGCTCCGTGGATAAGCTCTCTGTTCATCTGAAGAAGTCGTTTGAAAAGGTTCCCAGAAGGGGTCGGCGTTTTCATAATGAGCTGCTCAATTACTACTATCGGGTCCTCGCAGTCTATAATCATGTTTTTTATTCCGCTTTCTTCATCATTCAATATAATCAGTTCATTCGATTCATCTTCCTTGATTATTTCTATACCCATATCAAGTACAATGCTTTTAATCTCTTCAAGTTTTCTTTTCATTTATTCTCCTTTCGGAAAGACTGTCATACATATGGATATCTTGAAAATATTTGTCCTTTACAAACCGGTTAATCAGTTTTTTGACTTATATGGCTTTTGAAGCCATAATGACAGTATTATTATATCGGTTATTTTTTGTAAAGCCGATTACTTCAGCCAGTTATTTCATGGTTTTCCGAATTTTATCTCCATATATCATTGTATAACATTATTGAAATATTGATTGTTGTCCTGTAAAAAGTCTTTATATTGACATTATTCAAACAATTGGGTAGGAAGTGTGAACATTGATCACATCTAATTTTTAAAAGTTTTGTGGATTTAAGTCAGTTATTTATGAACGATATATATTCTTATGATTTTTTAGATTTTGCAGTTTCTGACCCGAACAAGATAAACAGCCCAAAATCATCCTGGAAAGTTTTAATGGTTGATGACGATCCTGAGGTCCATAAAATGACACGGCTCGTTCTTGGCGACATTGTTTTTGAGGGAAAAGGCCTCGATTTCCTGAGTGCCTATTCTGCAAAAGAAGCTGAAAGTATTTTTTTGAAGCATAATGATATCGCTGTGGTTTTGGTGGATATCGTTATGGAGAATGATACGGCTGGTCTTGATTTTATACGTTTTATTCGTAATGAAATGCTTAATGATTCTGTGCAGATAATTGTCAGAACAGGGCAGCCTGGAATAGCTCCCGAAAAAAAGATCATTCTTGAGTATTCCATTAATGACTACACGGCAAAAACAGAACTTACGGCTGACAAGCTTTTTACCTCTATAATAACTGCGATAAGATCATATTTGCATTTAAGTTCGATCAAGGAGCTAAATTCGAGGCTTTCAGAAGAGATTCAATATAGATCAAAGATTGAGGAGGAAATAAGGGAGCTTAATTCGAATCTGGAAAAGAAAGTCAGACTCAGAACTGATGAGCTTGAACTCGCGAACAGTTCTTTGATGCAGACCTATGAAAAAACAAAGAGGCTTGCAGAATCCGCAAGAGCTGCCAACAGGGCCAAGACAGCATTTCTTGCCAGTATGAGCCATGAAATCCGGACCCCCATGAATGGAATCATTGCAATGATCCATCTCCTCTTTGAAACAAGCCCGACTGATGAACAGGCCGAATACTTGAATATTATAAGAACAAGCTCTGATTCCCTTTTGACAATAATAAACGAGATACTCGATTATGCGAAAATTGAAGCCGGCAAAATCCAGATCGTAAAAAATGAATTTGACCTTGAATGCCTTGTATCCGATATTGCCGATCTGATGGCTGTCAAGGCTCATGAGAAGAATATCGATCTGCATATAGACTTTGGCGAGGATATTCCAACAAATGTTTTCGGAGATTATACGAGAATACGTCAGGTACTCATAAATCTTGTCGGGAACGCAATAAAATTTACTGATGCCGGAGAGGTCCTTGTTCATCTTAAACTTGACGGATGGAATGAAAACAAGGCACGTATCAAGTTCAGCATCATAGACAGCGGAGTTGGGATTCCCGAAGAAAAAATGCACATGCTTTTTAAATCTTTTACCCAGGTGAGTTCAGCAACAACTCCAAAAGTTAACGGTACAGGCCTGGGACTTGCAATTTCAAAAAAAATTGTCAACGCGATGGGCGGAAAAATAGGATGCAGCTCGATTGACGGAGCCGGATCTGTTTTTTGGTTCTATCTTGATTTCGATGTGAAAGAAGACGCAGAATCTTGCGCAATGCCCATCACAAATGAAATAAGATCATGTATTGTTAGCAGCAGTGTTGCACAGGCCGGAATTATCCGTAGTTTGATAGAGCCTATGTCATCAAGTATTGCTTATTTTAGTTCTTTAGGTCTATTTATGAATGATTTTTCTGTTCTGGCCTCTGGTGAAGAATATGATGTAGTTATTGCTGATACGGGCTTTTCAGGATCTGATACTTTTGAGGAGCAAATAACCGAACTGATAGGTAATCCGGGGTTTAAAGGACGAATTATCTCTCTTATACCTGTAGGACTCAAATATTCTAAATTGAACAGGTGTTATGGTGATCGTTTCATAAGTATCACAAAACCTTTCAGAAAAGAGATTTTGAAATCCGCAGTTGCCGGAATGAAAATTGAGAGGGTTCTTAACGAGGAAAAAAATATTGACGATGTTGAAGGTGTTTCGATTAAAAGTGGCTTGAACTTGCTGGTTGTCGAAGATAATCAGGTTAGCCAAATGGTTGCGCTTAAGCTCCTGAAACGCTATAATTGTGCCGTTGATGTTGTTTCAAACGGGTTGGAAGCCATCCGTAGGCTTGCGTTCAAAAGCTATGACGCCATTTTTATGGATGTTAGGATGCCAGGTATGAACGGGTTCGAGGCAACTAAGCTTATTCGTTCGGCCACAATTCCTCAGATTGATCCTAATATGCTTATCTTTGCAATGACCGCCAACGCAATGAAAGGTGATGAAAAGCTGTGCTTAAAAATAGGTATGAATGATTATCTTTCCAAACCTATACTGCCTGAAAACGTTCGTTTCTTGCTTGAAAAGTATTTTAAAGTATAAAAAAATGCTTATTTACATATTTATTTGTGGTAGGTTAGTAATTTACTTTAAAGATGGTGTTTTTATTAAATTATGGAGCAGAGGTAAAAGGTAAGTATGGCAGGTAAGGCTATTGATTTTTGGAATGACCATTCAGAAAAATATCTTGAAATGGCTTTTGACTCGACAAGACGCGAGCGCCTTGAGAATCCTTCTGGTTATGGGAAAAGGACAGGTGAGTGCGGTGATACTATTGAGATTTTTATAGATGTCATGAATGGCTTTTTGCAGACAGTTGCTTATGATTCAAATGGGTGTACAAATACCCATGCTTGCGCAAGCACCCTTGCAATGATGGTAGAAGGAAAACCTGTAGAAGAAGGCTGGAATATTACTCCTGAAGTGATTGCCCAGTATCTTGAGACTTTGCCTGATGATGAATTTCACTGTGCCGAGCTGGCTGTCGGAGCTTTTTATCTTGCATTATCCAGTGTTTCGAACAAAAACTTATAATTGAGTTTTTTAAAGAAAACATTGTTTATTGTAATAAATATTTTGGAAGCTACTTGAAACGGGAGTAATAGTTCAAAACTTAATTAATATAATTGTTTAACTTAGGAGGGGGCAAAGGATGTCGGAGAGATCCACATTCATGAAACTGCGGGAAGATGAAAGGGAAGTCAGAAAAACTCTTATTATTGCCGCAGCAATGAAATTGTTTGAAGAGAAATCTTTTCACGAGATAGGGATGAGGGACATAGCTGCGGAAGCGGGGGTTTCAGCGGCGTCTATTTATCGTTATTTTCCAAGTCGTGATGACCTTTTTGTAGAAGCGCTGATTCAGGATATCAATACGATTGAGCAGCTGCTCGAAAAACGGCTGGAGCAGGGAAGCTCAATTGAAGAACTGGCCGTGGCGGTTGTTGATTATCTTATAGACAATGAGGCAACATTTCAGATGATGTGCCATTTTATGATTAGAGGTGGAATTAATCAAAGGGCGCTCAAAAAGTTTAATGCAGTACAGCGTTATTTCTTAAAAATGTTTGATGAGGTAGTAAAAAAAGCACAGGGTGTGGAAAGCATAAGATTTTTCACCCACGCATTTTTCGCTTCACTTGCGGGAGTTGTAATGACCTTCAGAAATTATCCTGGACGTAGCATGGAAGAGAGAAGGGAGTATATGCACAAATTAGCTCTCCTTATCATGCACGAAGGTAATACTCTTGAAGTTCTTTCAAGTGACAAGAAAGCCCGCGGGATCAGTTCCATAGCGCAGGATTAATGTTTTTCAAAGCCGGGTGCCTTCACCCGGCTTTTTGTGTTTCTTACACCGCTCTTTCTATTTTGCATTGCATTATAATTCCTCGTATGATAGCTTTTATGAGATATAATTTCTATTAATCACCATTCCTTATATAATTACTAAATATGTAAAAAAAATGGAGATGTTTTTATGACTTCAATTGTACATATAAAAAAATACGCAAACAGACGTCTCTATGATATGGAAAAGAGTAAATATGTCACTCTGATCGAAGTAGCTGACATGATAAAAAATGGCAGAGAGGTTGAAGTGACGGACGCTAACACTGAAGAGGACGTGACTGCTTTCATACTTACTCAGATAGTGCTTGAAAAATCAAAACATAAAAAGGCCCTTCTTCCGATTCCATTGCTCCATCTTATTATAAGATACGGGGATAATATTCTGAGCGAGTTTTTTGAAAAATACCTTCAGATTACAATAGACAGGTATGTTTCTCATAAGATTGCCTTTGATGAGCATTTTAAGAAAGTTATCGATCTTGGGATGGGCTGGTCGGATATTGCCCAGAAGAGCATAGCAGGGATTACGCCTTTCAAGCCTTTTATGGATATTTTTTCTGGGGAACCAAAGCCTTCTGACAATAAGGATGGTGATGAAGAAAAATAGAGGTCTTTTAGTTTAATCGTTATATTCTTTGATGCCTCGAGATTAATACCTCAGGCATCTTATTTTTTTGGTTCGAATTTGACCGTTACTTTAGCCCCATTTTTTTCATATCCTTTCATTTCATAGAATCTTAAAAATTTAGGCAGGAAAAGATTTTTTCTTCTGTTGCCAATATCTATGACCATCTCATCAGAATAAGTTTTGATGTCTATTTCACTTAAGTCTGCAAATGGAAGTGACAGATCTATATTGTATCCAAATGCTGTCTCGTAGATATTTATAACCTTTTCTTTGAAAAAAACATCTATAGCTGAAATGTCAGGGTAGAGCATCTCCGATACCCTGGAAAGCTTTGCTTGTCCGAATACTTCTTCTCCAAAATGGTTTATTCTAAGAATCGGGACAGGGTGGAAACTGGTTTCAATTTCAGACAGATATTTGTCCTGCTTGGCAATAAAATTATTGAAAAAGCTTTCTCCATCTATGTCTGGCAGTATTCTGTTAACAATAACAGCATCTACTCCAAATCCATAAAGCTGAAGATACATGAAGGCTCGACGCGCTTCCTGTATTACCATTTTTTCAGGCGTTGTAACCAGTCGTATTGAGCATATTTCAGGGTTGGAAAATATTTTGTGTACCTTCTCAAGCTTTGACATGATCTCCTGAAGTTCATCATATCCTTTAGCAACAGGAATCCCAGTGGTAAGATCAAACATTGAACCAAAAGTTCTTACAGCAAGCTTTGGTATCGGAAACATTCTCAATGTCCACCATTTCGTTGCTTGCGGAAGCGTCAAAAGAGTAAGCGTCTCTCCTGTCGGGGCACTGTCGATGACTATCAGGTCAAAAACCCTGTCTTCATAGTGTTTTTCTATCCATAAAAAAGCTGATGCTTCTTCCATTCCTGGAAGAGCTGACATTTCCTCAGACAGTTTTCGGTCAATGCCTTGCCAGTGGAACATTTGTAACATTACAGATCTAAGATTTCCCCAGTATTTCCTCATGGAATAATAAATATCAAGTTCCTGGGCAAAAAGGTTAGGTATAATTTCAGTAGGCTCAGGCCCTATTTTTACATCAAAGGAGTCCGAAAGACTGTGTGCCGGGTCAGTTGAAATGACGAGGGTTTTAATTCCTTTGCTTGCAGCCATGAGTGCCGTTGCTGCGGCGCAGGTGGTTTTTCCTGTGCCGCCTTTTCCTGTGAAAAGAATTACTCTCACTTTGACCCTTCAAGATTTTTTGGAATTATATGTAGCTGATACTCACATTATCGAGGCTGATAATATTGGGCCTGATTTGATAATCAATCCAATTTTGATACAAAGGTTGTTCTACCATCTGCTTTTTTAGGCTGGGCAATTATGCTGCCGATAAATTTGGAGATATTTCTGATAACGTCCGGAGGATAAGCGTCTGATTTTTGAAACACTGCAGCAAAATAATTTCCTGCGGGGAAAATATGAAGATGTTCTCTGTTTTCCCTTGAAATTGTAATATTTGCCATTTGCTGGAGACTTAGAATAACACCTATTGCATCGGCATTTAATCCGCATAATACAATAAAAGGAGATAAAGACTCGGGGTTTTCCATATTATGAGTCATTACCTGACCATCCTTTCGGATCAGAATGAATTTTTTTACTCCATCAATTTTGGCAATTTTTGCAAAATCAATAATGGTAGGCAAAACGGCCTCCTGGTTGTCTTAATTGTCTCTGGCATGAGCCAGATAGGGGAGAATCATTTTTCTGAATTTGTCAATTTTCGCTTGGTCGTTTAATTCTTTTGACAGGATATCTACTAGATATTTAAGATTTGATAACTTGGGTTCATGATATGTTGACCATTTTACGAGAGCATTCTTATAAGCAGACTGTGCTTGAGATCCTTCAATTTTTGTAAATGCTCTCATTATTCCAGCTAGAATATTAGCTAAAGGGCCGGATTGAATGATTTCCTTGCTTTTTTGCGGCTCTTTGCTTTGGAGCTCATCTGAAACATTGGGGATTTTATTTGAGACTGTCTCAGGTTTAGATATAACACTTTCATTGTCGGCTTTGTTTTTATTGTGAGCGGTAAAGCCGTATGATGTTTCAATTGTCAGATTTATAAGATTGGCATCCGTCATCTGGGCATGTCTTATAATAAGAAAACTATTTGACTTCAGCTTTCTGACGTTCAGTATGGACTCTTCAAAGCATATTGACAGGGACGCAACTTCTTCTATCTGGGATGATCCTGATAAAAGCAGTTTGAGTATCATTTTTGAGGCATTGATCATCTGCTCTTTGGCCGGACTCTCAAGAGAGCAGTGGACGACTTCTCCATTTGATGCAAAAAAGCAGGTGCATTCCACACCTGGTATCGCATTAATTTCTTTGATAAGTTCTTCCATTGACATAACCTGAGTTTTTGTTGTCTCGCAACCAAATATCTTAAGATGAGATTATCGAATACTTAACTTTTATATATATCATTATATTATGTGAGTACACTTTTTTTTCATTAGAGGTTTTAAAAGCTAAATAATAAGGCTCTGTTCCCTTTGAATGTGGAAAAAGACACATACAAATCACTATTTGAAATGGGCTGGTATCGTTAATTAATCATAAGTAAACCCCCGGCTCTGCCGGTGGACTCACAGAGTTTGACAGATCCTGGAATAAGAAGAAGTCTCCAATAACTGAACCGCCTAAAGTTCAAGTTAAAGGAGACTTCAATGAGCGAGAGACAAAGCCTAAGCCATAGTACCTGGGAATGCAAGTATCATGTAGTATGGATTCCAAAGTATAGAAAAAAGACTATTTATGTAGAATTGAGGAAATATTTGGGAGATGTATTTCGAGATTTGGCCAGACAAAAAGAAAGTGCAATATTGGAAGGCCACTTGAT